>CANLCA010000057.1 GCA_947487925.1 Verrucomicrobiales bacterium
TCGTCGGTCACTTGCACATTGGCGCCCACTTCTCCCCGTTTGAGGGCTTCGAACGCATTCCGGAGCTTGGAATCGAAGACATCGGCCATGGACTTAAGCTTCACGCCTCCTTTCCCCGCGGTCAGCGCGTTCCCGGCTGCGCCGCCGCCGCGCCCGCCGCAACCAATCAGGGCGACGTTGATTGTATCGCTTCCTTGCGCGTGCACGTTCGGGAGAGCAACGCCAGCAAGGGCAGAGACGGCCGCAACCGACCCTGTGGTTTTCAGAAATTCACGTCGAGTCGAAGTTTTTTGGGGTTCAGTCATATGAGTTAACGGCTACCTTAAACTCCTGGGCTGGAGTGTCAAAAAAATTCAATCGTTTCCCAGGCTCCTTCGAAGCCCTTGGAAACGGTTTGTCTCGTTAAAGCGCTCCCGATTCGATCGACCCGCCGGGCGTTCTCGATTCGTGCGCGAACACCGAGGAATCCGCGCAGGTCGACACCAGTTTGGATGCTCGAATCACACTTTAAGCAACAGACCTTTGCGGAAGCAGAACCAGGAAACAACCCAGCAACAGAGCATGTAACCGAAGGAGAACAGAAATGATCCCAATCCGTTGTTTCCAGCTATCGCCGCCCCCGTGTGCAGGTAAAGCCACTCGTAGCCTGTTTGGACCCCGCCGGTTCCTGATTGTATGTGAATGGTGTTCATGATCACCACGCCCATCTCGGAAACGAGATAAGCCAGCAACGGGTTTTTGCCAAACACATTAAAGAAGCCGAGCAGGCCTCCTTTGCCTTTGATGTCTACCAGCCATACTGCCAGCCCCAGCAAGAGCATCGACAAGCCCCCGACAAAGAGAGTGTAGGAGCTGGTCCAGAGCTTCTTGTTGATGGGAAATCCGAACCCATAATCCCAGACAAATCCGGCTGCCACGAGGATCAGGGCGATAGGGAAAAGTTCGCTTACCGCGTGACGTCGATCGGTTGTCCGATCCAAGAATCGACCGGCCAAATAGCCAATGATGAAAGTGACCAGCGCGGGCAGCGTGCTCAAGACCCCTTCTGGGTCGAAAGCAAAAGGTTTTCCGGCCACCGATTCGCCCTGGTAAAGATGATTTGGACCCAGGAGCCAGAGATCAAACCGAAGGGCTGCGTTGGTTTGGAGGGAGTAGGGATCGGGGCCTGTGCCGAAGAGCCTCAGTAGAGCCCAATAGCTCAATAGGGCTGCCGTGCTGACACCGATCAAACCGCGAGGACTCAAGCGAAGCGCCAAGGTGCAACCAATGCCATAGCAAAGTGCTAGTCGCCCCAACACCCCAAGCACGCGGACATTCTTGGTAAATTCCTCCAGGAAGTCCCCGGGGTGAAAAGGGTAGAGCGAAGCGACAAATCCCGGGACATACCACATCAACATCCCGACGAAGAACAGGATGCAGGTGCGCCACCAGATCTTAGTCAGCGCCGCACCCGGGGTTTGAGTTTGGAATTTCTTGAGCGAAAACCAGGCCGACACCCCGATAATGAATAGGAAAGAGGGAAAGACCAAATCAGTCGGCGTGAAACCGTGCCAGCGAGCATGTTGGAGCGGGGCCCAGGAACGGTCGCCGTTCCCAGGAGTGTTGACTAGGATCATAAACGCGATCGTCCAGCCTCGAAATATATCGAGGGCCAGAATGCGATTCGGGTTCGGCTCGGATCGCCCTGAGACTTGGCTAGGGGTCATACAGGTCCATAACTAGAGGGAACGATCGAGAATCGAGCAACAAGAAAGGCACAGACATCGCCAGCAATCGATGGCTCTGCCCCTAGTCGATCCGGGGATGAAAAGCAGGTCTCTCATTCTCTGCTTTTCAGGCCACGAATCCGACGATCAGGAACCGGAAAGGAATCATGGCGGGGTCGGATCCGAGGCTTGGTACCAGCGCCACCCGCTTGTGTCCTCGTAAGGGTGTAATGGGTCAGTCTGGATGGTTTTCGAGAAATTGATCATGCCCGCGTGGCCATCCACAAACGATGTCTCCGAATAGAAGAGGGCAGGGGCGGCGGTGGCATCCTTGAAAAACTTTTCCCCTCGACGCCGGTGCCATTGTTGCCAGGGACCGCCTTGGGAAAACGGACGAGCCGGGGGTTCGTGCATCAGAATGTGCTTGGTTGGCTCGAGAATCGACCCTTCAGGAGACCCTCCCAGCGGTTCACGACGAGGCGATTTCAGGCCGCCCCCTTGAACGAATTCGAAAAGCCCGTTGTTGTAGCTGTAGCTCGAACCCACCGAAGCGGAGAGCGAAGGCGCGAATGCTGGAATTGCCCCGCGAGAGTGCGGCAACCCCGTGTCCGTAGCGCAACGAAAAAGGTTCGACTGCGGCACGTACGGGTAGAGCGGACGTTGCGTGGCTGAAGGAATCGTGTTGTTCATTTGTTTGGAGGGATCCCCACCCCCGACCAAGAAATTTAAACCGACCATCACTCCGGATTTGTTGAGTGGAACCCAGATGGACGGGAATCGGTTTTGGATGTCGTCCTGCGTGTAGAACGCGAATCCCAATCCGATCTGCTTCAAATTGTTGAGACAGGTGTTCTCGCGGGCTCGTGCCTTGGCCTTGCTCAAGGCGGGCAGCACCAGGCTCGCGAGAATGGCGATGATGGCCACCACCACCAGGAGTTCAATCAGTGTGAATGCCCGTGGACCGGCATGTTCGGAACGTCTGAAAACCCGGGCACTTCTTATTTTCTGGATCACTTTGTGGTGAATCTTAACTCGGTTGTCGCGGTCAGGAGCACGGGCGCTGGGAGGACGCTGGACCCGTAGGACAAACTCTCCCAAGCCTTCAGCCACGCTGGCGCGACCACACCGAGCAACGATCGAGAACCAGCTTGGGGTTGGGGGTGGAAAATGACGAGAGAAACTATCATCCTTACCACGGCAGTTGAACATCGTGAAGATTTGCAACGGCTTGGATGAGAAAGGCATCACGAAGAACGAGGGAAATCCTTTATGGATCTGGCGAGTGATTCGGAATGGATTTAGCGCCAAGATCTTGCGAAGATTCGCAACGGGCAACTGCCGTTTAACCTTAAAACGGCAGTTGAACATCGTGGAGATTTGCAAAAGCCTGGATGAGAAAGGGTTGACGATGAGGGAGGCATATCCTTTATGGATCTGGTGAGCGATTCGGAAAGACTTTATCGCCAGGATCTTGCGAAGATTCGCTTTGGGCAACTGCCGTTTTAAGGTTTAAGGATCATACGGATTCCCAGTTGCAGACGGGTGCGTGGGATAGCCTACAAAGGCTTGCGCTCGCTTTGAGTGCAGTGGCACGGCGCGAGCGCGGAAGGATGCCTGCAGCGGTCTCTGATCAAGCGAGCCACGCGGCCGATGCTCCGTTGCCGCCGCTGCCATTTTAGCCTCTCCCACACACCCCACAGTAAGCAGCACGTCACACGCCCATGCGGTCTACTGGGGCTTGATCGCAAAGCTCGCGGGAGTCAGCTTCTCCGAGGCCCAAGCCGAGTCAGCGATGGCTCCGGTCGGTCGCGGGTTGAATTCATCAACGAACGAGACGTTGGTTTTTTCCGGTATAGACTTCTCATGACCCGTGAGCGACAACATCGCGTTCACCATCAGTCGACGCAGATCTTCACTCAGCCAGTCCAAGGACGCACCCGCTGTCGTTGTGAAGGATCGACCTTGTTTGCCTGAGGGGGCCGTGTAAGTCTTGAACCAAGCAAAAGGCATTCGGGCATCTTTGCGTTGGTCGGTTACCGGCGGATCAGTCGGTTTAAGACCGGAGAGAACCTGACCATGGAAGAGCACGACGTCGCTCGATGTCAATCTTTCGACCGAATTCACGTCGGTATGACAGAAGATCCTGTCACCCACGCCTCGTAGAACCGGGTGGTTGCGCTGAGATTTGTTAACATGAGCCAACGTAGCTTCCTTTTGAAACTGTCCGAAGTGGGCAATCCACGTATCCCCCAGGATTTGTTGGCCGAATCCACCGACCCACTCCTTGCTGCTAAAATCCCAGCTCTTGTAGGGACTCGAATTGTTGGCTGAATACCGAAAGGCGTGCGTTGCGTTGCGTATTCCTAGGACGGGTTTCCCTGCGTTCACATAATCGACGATGTGCTTCATGTCTGGGTCTGGGAGCTCGCGAAATCGAGCGAATAGGACTATCAAGTCGGCACTGTCCACTGCGGCCAACCCAGGAATATTGCGGCTGCGATTGGGGTTGATGTGACCCGATTCGGGGTCGATCGCGAACAGCACTGTGCACTTGAAACCATGATGCCGAGCCATGATCTTGGCGAACATGCTCATGCCTTCCTCTGAACGGTAATACTCTTCCCCGGTGATGAAGACGATGTGCTGACCTTTGCCAAGTCCTGCCCGACCTTCGATTGTCAGAAATGGATCCGCCGCTTCACACACGATCAGCGATAGCATCCCTGCTGCGAGGAGGGCAATTGTGCGATAAGTTTTCATAAGAGTTCGTGATTCTGATTGGGGGCACAGTGTTGTATCTAAGCTGAAGCCTCGGAAGCTGCAAGCTTGCGGGCATGCTTCACCCTTAAAACGACGGTTGAGCGGCGCGAAGATGGAAAAAGGCCTGGATGAAGGAGGCATGACGGGGGGTGGGGCATAACCGCTATGGATCTGGTGAGCGACTTGGAACAACTTTATTACCAGGATGTTGCGAAGATTCACCTTGGGCAATTGTCGTGTTTAGGATCCATGGAAGGCATTGTGGTTGAGTCCAAGAGACGTTGGACCGATGCGGCATCTCCAGTCATTGGGCGCGTTCGCGAAGTCGCAGCGCTATCTTGACGCCCTTCTTCGCCGGATGCCGGACGGCATGGCGGATGAGCCATTTTCGTTCAGACGTTGCCCCGCTCAGCCATCGTTCGCACATCTCGAACGCGAGTTCTGGGTGGTCTTTGGCGATATCGCCAACGTGGTTAGCCACGCTCCGGCGCACGTAGAGGCTCTGATCGTCCTTGAGCGCCTCTAGGATGGGTAGGACGGGGCGCGGATCTTTGATGAAGGCGGGGATACGCATCGCCCAGGGCAGGCGCGGTCGCGCACCCTCGGAACAAAGCCGCCGCACATGCGGGTTGGAATCTCGCGTCCACTCTTGTAGCCGAGCCAGCGTCCTCGATGGTTGCTGAATGAGAAATGGCCGCATCGAAAACTCTGCGCTGAACCGCTGCGTTAACTCGTACTGAGCCGTCATCGAGACCTCAAATGGATCTCGTCCGCCGTTCCCGTCGGCATCAAGTCCATAGGCAGCGACGAAACTGACGTGGGGCAGATAGAAAAACACGCCCAGTCCCAGGTCCTGAGTCTGCTCGTTCGACGGGGGCAACGAGCGAATCAACACGGACACGGCGTCCTCGTAGGTCGTCGGCAAATGGGCCCTGAGCACGCGGGCCAGATGGTGGCCGCGCTGGATGATTCCAAGCGGCGCCAAGCCTCGCAGAGCTGTGCGTCGAAACGAGTCGTCGTCAAAGGATGGGTGAACCAACGTGAGGTTATGCGCCAGACATTCGATGGCCTTGCTGCCGAGCAGGTCGGCGAGGGAACTGCCTTTCTGAATCGACCGCGGTGCGTCCGGAATGCGCGGCCCGTCGAGGAGGGCACCGGTCGAAATTTGATGGGCGTTTTTGGTTTTCATTCTCGGTCTGTGCGATCCCCGCTTAAAAATCTTTTCGGATTATTTGTCAACGCTCCCTGACGCCGCAGAGTCACGGGTCGGGATTGAACCGACGACCTACGGTTGACGAACCTGTACTCTCCGTGGTGAACATCTCAAACTCCTCTTAGCCAGATCTTACTCTGATTTGGGTGACAGATGCGGGCTTGCCACAAATCACTGCGGAGGCAACAGAAACAGGCGCCCCTCGCCGGCATCCAAGGAAATCTGAAGCCCGGGCGTGTCGGGACTGTCGTCGACCACCGGGGCCGCCACACCAGACCGAGCACTGATTTCAAGGACTCTTGACGCATCGACGTCAAAAGCAACCGTGGGCCACGCGCTGTACGCGAACTCATAGTTATTCAACAGCACAGCGCGCCGACTGTCCGACAGCCGGAAATCGCCCACCAGAAAGTCCCCTTCGCTGAGGGAGCGCACCGCGCTGGTTTTGAGGGCCTCTGCGGCGTTCGTTTTGGGCTTCACTCGGCTGACGCCCGTGCTCGACAACTGCATCAGCGTGGGACCCAGATTCTTCAGACCCGCGTTGATCCGCTTGGCCTCCTCGTAGTGACGGGTTCTCCGACCGTCGGCCGTGAGGATAGCGCCGCCTTTGGGAAACTCTTCGCCGCGCGGTGTCCAATAGCAGAAATACATCACCCCCTTCGCTCCATAAGCCAGCGAGGTAAAGATCTGCCAGCGCAACTGGGCTTCGGTGGGATCGGTGTGAGGGCCATAAGGCATGGAGTTGAAGAAATTCCAGAACGGAATCCCGGCCAGGACCGACTCACGGCGCATCACCTCAAGGTTTCGGCAGTAGTTGTCCCGGCCATCCTTGTCGGGTCGGAAGATGGGATAGTGGTCCATGCTGAGCACATCCGGTTTGACGATCTGCATGAAACTCGAAACGTGTTCGCCGTAAGTTGCGTTTCCGAGCTGTGCGGCCGTCGCGTAATCGGGAAAGAGGTTGATGAAGGCCAGCTTGCCGGGGCGCAGGCGCCGCAACTCGTCGACGGTCTTTCGCAGGTTCTGAAACTCGCGCGCGTTGGGTTCATCCACCACGGAATAACCCCAAATGGCGGGACTTTCAGGCAACGTTCTCGGATTCAGATCGCTTGCCGGCACGAGCGCTTTGAGGCCGTGTTTCTCGCACAATCGCAACTGTTGTTCGACGGGCATTGGCGAGTTCCCCCCGCAAAGTCCAATCACAAAAGTGAAATTGGCTTCGGCGATCTCAGCCCACCTCTCCTCTACGCGTTCATCCGTTTGCGGGGAGACCCAGAACCCAATGCCGAACCGGTCCTGGACAAAGCGCGGTTCAACACGTTCAACGATGGCCGGAGACCCAATCTGAGCGAGCACCTCGAAAGGCGGTTCATGCGGCTCAGGCCATTCCCGGGACGTGAAAAAGTTGAACAAATAAATCCCGTCGGCACCGTCGCGCCACCGTTCACCCGCATACTTGCGATAGCCCTCGCTCCCAATGCAGAACTCACAACGATTCCGATCGGTGGAGGGTTTGCTCTCGGGTTGAATGCCGGCATAGATCGGAATCCCGGGAACGCGTTGCTTCCACGAGTGAAGGTCCAGGGTGTCTGCCGCGAACAACCACTCGCTCACGGTGAGAAAGTCGATCCAACCCTCCCGTGCCCAATGAGCGGGGTCACACCCCCGCGTCGAAGCAGTGGAGAGCGCGTATGTAGGACGCACTAGGCCGTAATCCGAAGGCACGCGAGCCGAAAGAACGAGCCGCCGGCCACGACGCGCGCCTTCCTTGTCGAGAAGTCGTCGGACTCTCCCGACAAGGCCGTTAATTTTTGCCTGGTTCGCCTCCGCGGTGCCGTCTTTGAAAAACGTGGGGAACCTTTGGAAATCGAGTTCAATTCCAGCGCAAGGGTAACGAAGCACGGCCTCCTCGATCAACGCATAGACATAATCCCGGACCGCTTCGTGGCCGAAATCCAGGGCGCCATTTCCGAGTCGAAATTCCGGGTGATCGCGCCAAAATGCTGTGCGCAGGAAGTCATCGCCATGCGCGTCATTCATCCGAAAACTCAGAATTGCCTCAAGTCCACGCCGATTCGCCTCTTGAAGGAGGATGGCGTATGGGTCCGTTCCTTCGCGAAAAAACGACTCCATGTTCGCGAACCGCTGACGTTCGTGTGCCGACCATTTCTCGCGTTCGACAGGCGTCGAGGCCCCGCCGCGCATGGTGCCGACAGCGGTGGGGTAATAAGTAACCTGCGCATTGACGCAAACGAGCAGCGTACCGACCTGGCTTCTGGGCGCGGTGAGTTCCGCGACGATATTGGTCAAGTGTTCCTTGGTCAACGGACCCGGACCTTTGCGACCTGCGACGAGGGTCATGCAGGAATCGCCATCCAAATTGTAAAGAATGCGCCGGGACCTTGAAACTCCGTTGGCGGGACCTGAAGCCGTTTGATTGTTTGCGCTTGCCGGGAGCAGGGTCGAAGTCAACCACCACAGCAAAGTCAGAACCAGGAACGTGCGCGAGTTTCGATGCATGCCATCAACGATAGCAGCGGTGGGCTCGCTTGGTCCATTGCGGAACCGACCCATTTGTAGAACCCGACGCTTGTCCGCGGCGATCGGATGGATATGCGGACTGAAATCCAAGTCGAACCGCTGTCAGATGTCTGGATTGCGGAGCTGACGGGTCATTGCGAAAGGTCTTTGTGGGGCCGCGCCATGGGCAACGGTGGCTCGAAATAAGTCAGACGTTTGCTTGAGCTGAACGGGGGATAAGAGTTTTGAACCACGATTGAACACCCAAGCGCGGCCGATGCGGTCGATCCATGAGCTGTCAACGTAAAACGGTGAATTCTGCAAGTGGCCGCTCAGGACCATGTCCGGTTGAAAGCGGTCGATCCAGGCGTGGAGAAACTCCTCCCCGTCCAACTCGTCTTGGGGCCCTGAGGCGGCGCGTGGTGAACCCACAGCCATTGCCCAAACACCTGTGCCGACTCCCATTCCCGTGGCGCTTCGAGATCGGCGCGCGAAGCCTCTCCATCCCACCAGGGGCATACGGTGATTCGGGTGCCGCCCATTTCAAAACTATAGCCATCCACATGGAACCTTTCCGAGCGGGAGCGGAGGAGCCACTCGGCAACCGACTCATCAGCGGCATTGCGGCCATTGCCATCGTGATTCCCCGAACTCACCATCAGTCGCGTCTTTCGCTGCAGAAGGCGGAAATACTTCTCAACGATCGCGATTTGCACATCGCCATCAAGCCCTGTACCAAGGTCCAACAAGTCCCCGTCGATCACGGTTGCGCCGTCATTGGCAACGGGGATAAGAGCCAGTGAAACTGCCTCACCAAATAGTGCAGGTCGGCAACGAAGAGCAGGCGCGTGCTAACGGGAATTGGCAATGATTGTTCGTTCGGAGGGAAGAATCAACTGCCCATTAATTTAACCAAAGGCGGTCCGCTCGACTTTGGTCCTTGAGTCGAACGCGCGCTCGACCACGTCTGCGGCCAATTCCGATCCGGTGATCTTTCGAAGAAGATTCGCACAATCAACGGCCCGTGAACGATGCGTCGGCGTGTCGAGGATTCGCGCCATTGCGGCGCGCAGGCGGGCTGGGTTGAGTTTTTCCGCTGGGACGACTTCAGCCACCCCAAGCCGGCGCAATCGCGAGGCCACTCCAGGCTGATCGTGGGAAATTGGAATGGCAACCATGGGAACCCCCGCGCTCAAGCCTTCCAAGGCCGAGTTTAGCCCGGCATGCGTCACGAGGAGCGCGGCGCGATTTATCAACTCTCGCTGAGGCGCAAACGCGGCCACGATTGCTCGATCAGACAATTTTCGGGACGGCTCAAGGCGTTCGTGCGAACTCCGACCCAACCCGACAACCAATTGGACATTCAGCCCTTCACACGCAACCGCGATCGTTTCATGCCAGCGCATGACTCGATTTTGCAGCGTGCCAAGCGAAGCGTAGATCAACGGCCTGCCATCGAGGCGTTCCCACGGAAAATCGTCTCCAACACCCGCTTCAGGTTCGAGCCAGGGTCCAGTGTAGTGAAAATGACTTGGGAGGCGCAGTCTTGGAAAATCGAAAAACTCGGGAATTTGCGCCACCTGCGCCAGGCTCGGCGGGACTTCGTTGAGATGGCTCAATGACGGCTGACGGAGCCCCAGGGACCTTCTATGCTTCAGGTAGAACAGACTCATTTCCCAACCGACAAGAATACTCCAAGCTCCTTCGAACTTATTTCGTAGTCGTGCCCAGAGGGAAGGATTGAAATTCCAAGGACGAAAGCACTGCGGCACCCGGCTTTCACGATGGAACGGCAGCGCGTTGCATGCCAACACCATTGGCAGGGCAAGCGATTCGGCCACAGACTCCGCGCCGTAACACAATTGATCCACCACCAGGCCATCCAAA
>CANLCA010000058.1 GCA_947487925.1 Verrucomicrobiales bacterium
AGTTTGGAATCAACGTAACTCGTTGTGGCAGAATGGTGGGCCCACTCGGATTTGAACCGAGGACCAAGCGATTATGAGTCGCCTGCTCTAACCGCTGAGCTATGGGCCCACTCGTTTTTTTGGATCCCGCGCCTTTGCACTCGCCATCCTTAATGCTTGAACCTTAAAACGGCAGACGAGCGAAGGGAAGGCTGACAACAGCCCGGATGAGTGAGGCTGTGTCAGCTGAACTCCTCGCCTTCCAGGAAACCTTGCAGTTGGCGAATGCGCGTGGGATGGCGCATTTTTCTGAGGGCTTTGGCTTCTATCTGACGAATTCTTTCCCGGGTTACTTTGAATTGCTTTCCAACCTCCTCCAGAGTTCTAGAGTAGCCATCCCCCATGCCGAAGCGCAATTCTAAAACCTTCCTTTCACGTTCCGTTAAGGAATCCAGGACGTTTGCCAATTTTTCCTTCAACAAGCTGTAGCTCGTCATTTCGGAAGGATTTTCGGCGGATTTGTCCTCGATGAAATCCCCAAAGTTTGTGTCTTCGCTGTCCCCAACCGGCGACTGGAGCGAGATCGGTTGCTGAGCCATTTTGAGCACGGCCCGGACTCGTTCGACGGGCATTTGCATCTCGTCCGCGATTTCTTCGGGTGTGGCTTCACGCCCGAAATCCTGGATCAACTGCTTTTGCACACGCATCAGCTTGTTGATGGTTTCGATCATGTGCACAGGGATGCGAATGGTGCGTGCTTGGTCCGCGATGGAGCGGGTGATCGCCTGGCGAATCCACCAGGTGGCATAAGTTGAGAATTTGTAGCCTCGACGGTATTCAAATTTCTCCACCGCCTTCATCAAGCCCATGTTGCCTTCCTGGATCAGATCCAGAAAGGAGAGGCCACGGTTTGTGTACTTTTTGGCGATAGAGATCACCAGCCGTAGGTTGGCCTCAACCATTTCGGTTTTGGCTTGCAACGCTTTCTTGGAGAAATGCTGGAGCTGCTGGTAGGCGTTCAGATACTCCGTGGAGGGCATTCGCACGAACTCTTCAAGGGCTCGGATTTTGCGTTCTTCCGCCTGACTAATCACCGACGCGTGCTGCGACTTCTTGTGGTGACGATCGAGATCCTGAATCACTTTCAGGCTTTGCTGAATTTTATCGTGGATATTATCGGCCACGAGGGCCATTTCCTCGATGACTTTCTGTTTATAAAAAAACTTCAAGAAAGTCTTTTGGAGCTTGTCGTCAGTTCTTTTGAACTCTGCGCCGAACTTCTCCTTCTTCGTTTTGTTCGCCGAGCCTTGCCACTCGGAATAGCGGTCGTCGACCTCCTGATCTAGGGTGCGCACGGTCTTCACGAGCTTGCGGAGGGCTCGCAAATGGTTTTCGCGTCCTTCGATTTTCTTGTCTAGGATCACCCGGTCGAAGCGTTCCTTGGGGGGCTCCGAGATAAGTTTCTCCGCCAAGGCGATATGTTCCTTGCCCGAGAACCCGAAACTGTAGATGACACGTTTGACCTCATTTTCCGCGTCCTCAATCCGCTTCGAAATCTCCACCTCCTGTTCGCGTGTCAGCAGCGGCACTTGGCCCATCTGCTTCAAGTACATGCGCACGGGATCATCGAGGATGTCAAGGCGACCCTTGTCATCTTCGTCCTCCGGCTCCGGTTGCTTTACCCGGTCGACTTCCGCTTGGTCGACGATCTCGACATCAAGATTACGAAGTTTGATGTAGATTTCGTCTAGATCTTCGGGTGTGACGACGCCATCAGGGAGGGCATCGTTGATGTCCCCATAGGTCAGGTAGCCTTGTTCCTGGGCGAGCCTGACAAGCTCTTTTATCTTTTCTGTCAGGTCAAAGCCAGGTTTGGCAGGGGGGATAGGAGCTCCGTTGAGATCGACCGGAGCGGGTGGCGATTGAGAGTGGCCCGTGGCGGTGCGGTGGGTAGGGGCAGCCGTGGCCTGGAATGTAGAACTTTGCGATTTATGGCCTTTTGTGAGGGGAGCTACGGTTGTTTCCAAAGATACTTTCTGGGGTGTTTTAACGGTGGTTTTGGCTTTGCCTAGTGGGCGAACGTGCGCCTTGGCGGGAGATTTATGGGCTCGCAAGACAGAAGCCGGCTTGGGTGAGGGCTTTCGAACACCGATTTTTATCGAGGACTTTTTTTCCTTCTGCTTCACCATATTGTTTGATCCGATTCATAGGCGTGGGGCCAGAAACCGAAACAGCCGTGAAATATTGTTGGCGAACGCCTCGGAGTCAAGAGGACATTTCTGGATTTCGGGAAAAGCCATTGACTGGCAGGGGATGTTTGTTAGGTTCGGCAGGCGGGATTGGGGTCGATACTTTACAAGCGAGATGGCGGCTCTGGGCTTTTTCCATGAAACTGGTCACCCGAGCTTTCTGGCCCTGGATTGTGGTTGTATCACACCTGTGACCCGATACCGCAGGCTAGGTGCTTGCGCCTTTTTTTCTTGAAAACCAACCAACCTGACGAAGCTCGAACCCATGATTATAGTTTTGAAACCGGCAATCAGCAAAAAGGAAGAGAGAGCTGTCTTGATCGAGATCCGGAAGCTTGGCTACAAGCCACATATCATGCGTGGCGTTGAACGGACCGTGATTGGAGCGATTGGCGATGAGAGGAAGAATCACACCTTGGAGAGTCTCGTTTCATGGTCTCAGGTGGAGCGGGTGATGCCCGTGCAAAAGAGGTACAAGCTCGTGAGCCGCGAGGCACACCGCACGACTTCCACTGTCAAGGTGCGTGATCAGATCCTGGGGGGACGAAGGTTTCACGTCATGGCCGGCCCCTGCTCAGTGGAGAGCGAATCGCAGCTGCTGAAGACTGCGGAGGCGGTAAAAAAGGCGGGTGCCACGATCCTGCGTGGAGGGGCTTTCAAACCGAGAACTTCGCCCTATGAATTTCAGGGGCTTGGGGAAAAAGGCCTGAAGTTACTCGCGAAAGCGAGGAAAGAAACCGGTCTGGGCATCATCACGGAGCTCCTCTCCGAGGATCATGCCGAGAAGGTGGCTGAATACGCGGACATTCTTCAGATCGGGACCCGGAATGCTCAGAACTTTCAACTGCTCATCGCAGCGGCGAAAACGGGAAAGCCCGTGATGCTGAAGCGCGGACTCTCCATGAAGATAGAGGAGTGGTTGCTCGCAGGAGAATACATCCTGGCCAACGAGAACCCCAAACTTCTTTTTTGCGAGCGCGGCATCCGCACATTTGAAACATACACGCGCAACACGTTGGATTTGTCAGCGGTGCCGATTATCAAGATGGAGTCGCATTGTCCGATCGTGGTCGATCCCAGCCAAGGCGTTGGCCGGGCCGACTTGGTGACCGCCGTCTGCAAGGGGGCTGTGGCCATGGGTGCTGATGCACTGTTGATCGAGGTGCATCCGAACCCGGCCGAAGCCTGGAGCGATGGAGCTCAACAGCTCACCCTGGAGGGGTTCGCCCGGTTGATGGAGGAATTGAAGCCGTTCGTGGTCGCCGCGGGCCGCGAGTTTTGACCCCACGTCCGGGCCCTCAATCCAGTTATTCCCCGACAGCTCGCGCTGCGAGCTCTTCGAGGCGGTCTACAACCGCTTGGATCGTCTCTTCTGGAGTCGAAGTCCCTGCTGTGACGCCGATTTTCGAACAGCCTTGAACCCACTCATCCCGCAATTCTTCAGGGCTTTCCACCTGATGGACGCGGGTGATGTGGTCCCGGGCTGTCCTGGCTAATTCCGCTGTGTTGTTGCTGTGTTTGCCACCAACCACGATGACGACATCACACTGCCGCGCGAGTTCGCGTACTGAGTTTTGCCTCAGTTTCGTGGGCTGGCAAACCGTGTCCTCGAACCTCACCTCCGCGTCGGGAAAGGTGGTGCGTATCGTGTCGACCAGCCCTCGGACCCGTTCGAGCGGCTGCGTTGTTTGGGCAATGACTCCAAATCTTGCGCGAGGCTTCATCGCCCGGATGTCCTCTGGGGAGAGGACGACCTCGCATTGGTCAAAATCGCCGGCCAGACCTAGCACTTCCGTGTGGCCCCGCTTCCCAATTACGACGGGATGGTAACCCATGGAGACCAGCCGTCGAAGGCTTCTGTGGGCGTGATGTACCAGGGGACAGGTCGCGTCGATTGGGTTGAAGCCCAGGTTTTCCAGCACCTGCCTTGTCCGGTCCGAAGTGCCGTGGGCTGTGACCATCAATCGGGGGGTCTCCACCGCTTCCGGGGTGCGGGCGATGGTGATTCCGCGAGCCTCCAGTGAGGCCATCACCGACCGGTTGTGGACGAGATCCCCCAGAATGGTGACAGGTCCCTTCGAGGATTCCTCTTGGGCAAGGTGGATCGCGTCGCGGACACCAAAGCAAAACCCCATGTGAGTAGCCTTGATGATCTGGATTGTTTGCCGATGGATCGGGTAATCTATGCTTTGTATCACAAAGTAAATGGGTGTGTGGGTTGAGGGGAATTGTAAAAGAAGTGCTACGTAGTAATCCTTAAAACGGCAGTCGTGCAGACCGAAATCTCTGAAGACCCAGACGATAGAGTCGTTCCAAGTCACTCACGAGATCCATTAAGAAATTGCCTCGTTCCTCGTCAAGGCCCTCTCGTCCAGGGCTGTAAAACTTCATTCGGCTCAAACGCCTTGTTGTGGTTGATTTCTTGTTTCCTGAACGATTTGTTCCAGGAGGCTGATGTAGTTCCTGAAAGCTGCGGCTCCCGATTTGGTCAGTGAAAAAGTGGTGAGATTGCGTCCATTTTGAGTGGTTTTGGTGATCGCCACATAACCTGCTTGCTGGAGAGCTCGGACGTGAGCGGTGACGTTGCCGTCGGTCATTTTAAGGACGTCGCGCAGTTCTGTGAAGGAGAGCCCGGTTGCCGCAGCCAATGAGGACATGATAGCGAGTCTTCCTTTTTCGTGTATGACGCGGTCAAGTTGTAAAAATGGCTCGAGGTTCACGCGCCTGGCGGATTGGTGGTTTCCGTTTTTCGGATATAAGCTCCGTAAGCGATGTGCAACCCGCCGAAGACGGCTCCCATGACTCCATGGGCATACGCTAGCGGAGGCAATCCGCCTTCGGTCTCGAGCTTGTTTATGGCGATCATCAACAACCCCCCGCAGAGCGTAAAAAGCAGTCCAAAGAGCTTGATCCCGCGGGGCATAAAAAAGCCCGATGAATGGAGGGCGCAACCGTAAAGCGCCATCCAGAGCGGGACAGTTCTCCAGGCGGTGAGCGGGTCATCAGCGGGGCTGAAAAGCGCGGCGATTCCCACGGCTACTCCAACCAAGATGGCGGGCGCCGCGGCTTGCGTGACACGTTTGGTGGGAGGAGACCAGAACGGTTCCGCGTCCTGGATAGACTGTCGGCGGACAATGGCGAATGCCAGGGCAAGTGTGGCCGTAGCCACCGCCATCCAAAAGCCAACAAAGGTGTGTGGAGAATAAAGTTTCAGCAGAGTTGCCGCGGCGCTGGCTGCCACGCCCATGATTCCGACGAGAAATGTGGTGGAGGCCAGGGCTCGTCGATAGATCGCAGTACGTTCCATCAAAGTCCTGATGGTTTCCAACTGTTCGGCGGCCCAAAGTGGGTTCACGAAGCTTACTTTGCACTACAAAGTGACATTGTCAAGGCGAGCTTGTGTCTGTGCGCGGAGTGGAACTCGCAAACCATGTGGGAGAATGGAGGCCTTAACTCTTAAAACGGTAGCTGACCCTTATAAAGGTCTACAATGGCTTGGAAGAGGCAGAGGTCCGGCGCACACCAAGCCAAGGATGATCCTAGGATTGTCTCCGTCTTCTGCTCATCCTTGCTTAAATGCGGTGTATCAAAAGGAGTTTCGGCAGTGCGAAGGCTGTCCGCTGCTTACATTTCAAGGGAATTCGATCCTGAAAACAGCAAACCCGCGCGAGGCCCCCGAGTGGTTTTCTGGAGAATAGTTCTTTGAGACCACGCGGAACGCGCCTGCCTCGTTCCATCGGAAAAGTCGGCTGAAAGTGGAGGAGGGATGGCGTGCGATGTCCAACCCGAGCCCGCTCAAATGGATTTGCGGACGCGCCAGGAGGTTCGTCACAAAGGGGTCGACCGGCACAATGCGGGGCTGCGTTCGAGGTCCTGAATTCAGGCTTTGACTGGGTTTTGAGAGCTCAGGGCGGGCTTGGGTTTGGACAGAGGTATCTGCCGCAGCCAGGTCTAAACCACTGAACATCATGGCGACGAGGAGCCACTGGGCAAATGCGAACAATTTGAGTCCGGAGCGCGTCACGCCCGTATTTTTCCACGGGCGACAGGAAAGTCAAAGCAAGTTTCCTGGAAGGAGTGGGCTTTTGAGTCACTACAGCCAAGGTGACCAATCCCACTTTCTTGTAAATTGACTTGATTCAGAAAAGAGAGGGGGATAAAAGCATGAGGACACCCAAGAACTCAACTCAAGCGATTGAAAGTCAACGCGTTGATAAAACCCTACTTATCTATGAGCAAACAACTCAGGCGACGGATGAAAGTGACAGCAGCAAAACGAGCGGCTTTATGTTTAAGCCTAGCTGCGGTTCCTGCTTTGTTCGCGCAAAACGCAAATAATGCGCCCGAAGAGATGAAAACGGTGGTCGTCACCGGTTCGTTGCTGCCCACAGCCGAGACTGTAGGAGCGACGCCTGTTGACACCTTTACCACTGAGCAAATCGATCGGACAGGTGCCGAGACTGTGTCCCAGTTGATCCGACGCCTCCCTATCTTTACCGGCGCGGGAAATTTTAACGAAGCAAACGGCAACGGAGGGGACGGCACTGCCCGTTTGTCCTTGCGCGGCATTCCCGGCGGCACGCTCGTCCTGATCAATGGTCGGCGCGTGGCTCCAACGGCTTTTGCAGGTTCTGAAGTGGACATCAACTCGATTCCGATGGCTGCCATCGATCGGATTGAAATTTTGAAGGATGGTGGTTCGTCGCTTTACGGATCAGACGCGGTGGCTGGGGTTGTGAACATCATCACCAAGAAAAGCTTCAACGGCACCGCGGTTGATGCGTACTACGGCAACTCGCCCTCGACGGATGTCGGGCAGCAGCAATATTCTTTCGTGACAGGGTTCTCGAATGAGAAAACATCTCTGCTGGTGGGGGGAAGCTACTACAGGGCGAACAGTTTGTTCAGCAACGATCGCGAGCGCTCGTTCGGTTCAGCGACCAGCGCTACCTCGAATCCCGGAAAGTTCAGGGTTCGAAATGATGCGCGCGGCGGCGGGCTGCTTTACAACCCAGCTCGGGCAGCCGGTGATCTGCTAGATGTTACAGTCAACCGAACGGCAGTCCCTGCGGCCAATGGGCGATTCACTCCCGCCGAATTCCATGCCACGGGAGCCAACGCTGAAAACGTTTATCCAAACGACCGGTTTCCTTTCCCAACCTACACTCCTGCAATCAGGCCGTCCGAGCGTTATGGCGTGTTCGGCAACGCCAGCCACAAGCTTTTCGGCAACGATGGGCTCGAGTTTTTTGCCGAGAGCAGTTACGCTCGCTCAGATAGTTTCAACCAGTTGGCTCCGACCCCCATTTCGTCGGGCACGGTGGGTTACCCAATCCCAGCGGACAACTTTTACAACCCTTTCGGGGCCGCTATCCCTTCCTGGAATTACCGCACGGTGGAAGCCGGACCTCGGACTGAGACTCTGGTTTACGAGTATTTCCGCTTCGTGCCTGGGGTGCGCGGCCGGATCAATGACAGTTCCTGGAACTGGGAAGTGGCCATGCTTTACAGTCAATCCCGGGGCGATCAAGTCCTGGGCGGTGAGCTCAGTCGTTCACGGTTGGGCACCGCCATGGCTGATACGACAGCGGCGGCCTTTAATCCTTTCGGGAACATGGCCAATTCACCGGCACAACTGAACCGAGTCACTCAAAGCCTTTTCACGCTTGGCCAATCGACTCTGTGGAGTGTTGACGGCCGGGTTTCTGGCGAGGTGTTTGATCTTCCTGCCGGACCTGTTGGCTTCGCCACCGGGCTCGAACACGGCGAGGAGCGCGGTGAATCCAATCCCGACGGCCCGACCGTTTCGGCTGATACTGTTGGTTTCGGTGCCGACTCTCCGATTTTTGGTGAGCGCGACATCAACTCGATCTTCAGTGAAATCTCCATTCCCATATTCAGCGATGCGAACGCCATTCCCGGATTCCACAGCCTGACGGTGGGAAGTTCTTTCCGCTATTCGGACTATAGTGACTTCGGCAGCACGGTGGACCCGAAAGTGACAGTGCGCTGGCAGCCCATCGATGAAACCCTCACGATTCGCGGCTCTTATTCCACTTCATTCAAGGCGCCGACATTCTCAGAGCTCTACACAGCGGGTCAGTCAGACTTCCCCGAGGTCCGTAATCCCTATAGGGGGCCTGCGGCGGTGGATTATTTCACCCAGTTCCAGACGTTCAACTTTGGCAACCCGCGGCTGACGCCACAGGAGGCTCAAAACTTCACCGCCGGTGTGGTGTGGAGTCCGAAGGGCGATGCGTTGAAAGGATTAACCCTTGGAGTCGACTGGTTTCGCATCGAACAGAGCAGTGTGCCCGGTGGAAGCGTGCAGTACATCGTGGACTCGAACTTCCGGACGGGCGGTCCTGCGAACCGGTTACCTGGCGGCGGCGCGGGTGTCAACCCGGCTCCTGGTCTCTTCAATGACCTGATCACGTTCGATCCCGTGAGCGATGATTACGTTGCCGTGAATGTGCCCACGCTCAACTTGAGTCGGACGCTTGTTCAGGGTGTTGATGTCTCGGCGACCTACAGTCGCCCTACCGATAACTACGGAACGTTCACGCTCTCGGCAGCAGGCACGTATTTCTACTCATTCGATCAGGAAACCATTCCCGGAAGCGGCTTTGTGGATTACCTGGGTGATTACTCGGTGGATGATTTCGGATTCGAAAGCATTCCCCGTTTGCGTATGCTCACCAGCTTGTTCTGGAACATGAAAGGGATCGAGTTTGGTGTTACCGGCAATTTCATGGGCAGCTACCGCGATTCCGCCCTAGCCGGGTTTGATCGGGCAATCGAGGAGTATTGGACCGTCGATCTCCAGGCCTCTTATGACTTCACTGGGAACACCCGTTACGAGTTGTTGAACCAGACCAAACTGACTGTTGGTGTGATGAACGTCGCAGACAATCCCCCGCCGTTCGTTGGGGCGTCATTTGCTGACAACTACGATCGGGCGTTGAACGATTTGCGGCAGCAGTTCGTCTACGTCAGCTTGAACAAGAAATTCTAAACCGGGCTTACAGCCTGAGCAAAATCATGGGCCGTCCTCCGCAAAGGGGACGGCCTTTTTTTCATTTCCCGATGCAGAATTGGCTGAAGATGGAATCGAGGACGTCTTCAGTGGACGTTTTGCCGACTATTTCTCCGACGGCATTGACGGCAATCCGAAGCTCCATGGCGGTGATCTCCAAGCCCGCCGATTGATCCAACGAGCCAAGAGCCGCCTCCGCCGCCTTGAGGGATCGGTTTAGGGCTTCTTGGTGGCGCGAGTTGATCATGATTTCAGTGGCCTCGACACTGATCTCAGAGTGCCAAATCATTTTTTTCAGGGTGTCCTTGAGATCCTCGATTCCCGCTCCTGTCAGCGCGCTGAGTTTGACTACGGGGCACTCCACGGGAAGACCACTCATCGTAGCTGGGGGGAGGTCGGCTTTGTTCAGAATGAATAGTCGATGGCGGTTTTGAAATTCTTCTATCAACCGCAGGTCCGCGGCAGGGAGTGGTGAAGAGGCGTCGAGGACGTGGAGGATTATTTCCGATCTTGAAGCGGAGTCACGGCTGCGTTTGATGCCTTCTCGTTCGATTTCATCGGATGAATCATGGAGACCCGCGGTGTCGACAAACACGATGGGGATGCCGCGGACATTAGCGGTCTCCTCGATGGTGTCGCGCGTCGTCCCGGACGTTGGAGCAACGATGGCGCGATCGTGTCCGAGCAACTTGTTCAAAAGGCTAGACTTGCCCACGTTGGGCCTTCCTAGGATTGAGGCACGGACTCCTTTCCTGAGAATTTGGCCTTCGTTGGCAGTGGCCAGCAGGTTCTTTATGCACAGAGTTGCGCGCCTTA
>CANLCA010000059.1 GCA_947487925.1 Verrucomicrobiales bacterium
ACTTGTTTCGAATGCTGATCCATACGGTCAGTGGGATCGGCCCAAAAATCGCGCTAAATGTGCTGAGCGGCATGAGCGTGAAGGCCTTTCGTGGCGCCGTGTCCGAAAGCAATGTGAAAGCACTCTCCAGCATCTCGGGTGTTGGGAAAAAAACCGCCGAACGGATTGTGGTCGAATTGAAAGACAAAATAGGGAGCTCAGGCGCTTGGGAGGCGAGCAGCGCGCAGCGAGCCATCCCGGACCCCGAGAGACGGCTCATCGATGCGGCACTCGCCCTGTTGGCACTCGGGCTCAAGCACCCCGAGGCACAGGAATCCGTCAAAGCATCCCAAGCTCTGCTCGGCCCACAAGCCACGGTGGAGGAACTCGTCAGAGCGTCGCTCAAGAAAGGGAAGTCCTGAAGTGACAGGCGCTCATCGAGAGTCGAGAAAATCCTCGACACCCGTGGTCCCTCACTCCCCTCGATGGCACCAGCGTGTAGTGGCGGCATGCTTGTTTGTTCTCGAGCGAATGCTCACATGGAGCCTCCAATTTGATTGGGAGGATCACAGCGAATTGTCGGACCGCCCGGCGGATCGCCCGATTATCTACTGTATCTGGCATAATCGTCTCGCCTTGTCCATGTATCTGCACCGAAAGCACGTCCGCAGAAACTTTCCCAACCCAAACCTCGCCGCCCTCGTCAGCGCCAGTAAGGATGGGGCGCTCCTTGCCGCCATTCTTGAAAGTTTCCGCGTCCAACCTGTTCGCGGCTCCAGCAGTCGCCGAGGCCACCAAGCTGTGCTCGAACTCCTCTCATGGAGCCGTAAAGGCTACGACCTCGCGATCACTCCGGATGGTCCTCGCGGCCCTAAATACACCGTCCAGGACGGTATCTTGAGCCTTTCTCAACTCACAGGCCACCCCATTATCCCGGTGGTTTATTCCTGTTCGAGGAAAATCACACTCAGAAGCTGGGACCAATTCCAAATTCCCTTGCCGTTTTCCCGTTGCCGGATCCATTTAGGCAAGCCAATCATCGTCCCCATCGACGCCTCCGAAAAAGACCGAACTGCACTCCGAGAAACGGTGCGCCAAGCCATGCTGTCCATCACGAAGGATTGACCATTCAGTGGGCTCTGAAATCTCCCCAGCTATCGTTGATCCAGACCTCAGCCGTCGGTTGAATTTTGGGTTCCAAGTGGGTTTCACCTCTTGACCGCTCGGTAATAGCGCTGTGCCATTCCCGAACCCTGCAAATCCACCACCCTCACCTTGGAGCCTCGAACGCCGCTTGTGAAGATGGGTGTCCATACTTCAAGGTCCCCGGATGCCTCCACGGAAACCCCGAACACTTCCTCGCCTGTCAAATCAAACTCGATCCGTCCTGTGACAGCCCGTGAAACAGCCCCCAAACGAAGCGGAGCTACCACCCCCGTGACTCGCAATGTCCAGTTCCGCGTTCGTTTCAACAACCCTTGGGGATCATTTCGAACCAAAGGAGTGCGGTCCGAAACCGTCAATTGAACCGCGTGATCCCCGTTCCCAACATCGTCCGCGAGCAAGGTCAACCGGAGGGCGTCACCCGAGGGAATGGGTCTCCCATTCAGAGTCCAATCCGTTTGTAATGAGTGCGTCGCTGGTTTCAGCAGGAATGCCTCAAAGCTTGCGGCACTTCCTCCATTCAATGAAACCAGGCCAGCTCGGGGCAAAAGTCCATCGATCGGATCAACCAGGCGATAAGTTCTCACCACGTGGGACTCTTCGCAGACCTCGCAAAACGGTTTCCCAAGACTATTCATTAGGCAATCCAGCTTGGGGCGATACCAGCCCACACTGTTAAAATGTGCTCCTTCAAACAACCCCACGACTGCCGAAAATTGACTCGTCTCCTGGGTAGGGATAGGGGTGCTGTCCAGAATCCAACTCTTCCATTTGATCAAGTTGCGGTGAGTCTCTTTCGTCGTATTGGGTTCCTCCGTGTCCGGGAAACCAGGGAATGGAGCGTCGTACTCGTCCCCAAGTCCCGCGAAGGAGTGGCCCACCTCATGAACTAGAATCTCAGCCGCCGCGCTGTCAACCGACGCAATCGCTGGCGATCCTCCTGATCCTCCGTAGGCGGAGTCATTGACGATCATCAAAGCCAAATCGTAGTCGGGCAAATATCGAGCCAATAAGGCCTGTACTTTCCCAACACCCGCACTGTAGTCGTCATTCAAATCGTTCGGTGGAATGGTCAATAAACGACCGATCCCATAACTGTCGAAAGTGCTGTTGAAATAGGTGTCTCTGGAAGTTTGTGTCGATGGGTGATCCGAGCCGGATTCCGCCGAAGCCACCTCAATCAAGAACACGTTGCAATAACTCCGATACTCCTTCCAGGGCGCCGTATTGAGCAGATACTCTGTCATCTTCTTGGCATCCTCCTCGAACCGCGACAATTGAAAGCCTTGATAACCCTCCGAAAGCACGACGATGTTGATGCGGTTTGTGTTGGATCCATGGTTGATGATTTGCTTGAAAACAGGCTGGCTTAAGGCTGACGCCTGAACCCTGGGTGAGGTCGTTGTCTGAACCCCTTCCAGCAAAAACTCTCCGATCACTTCGCCCCCAAAACCGTTTGCTCCTTCCACCCTTGCCAATTGCCTTCGCAAATGGACGCGAGCCGCTCCAGGTTGGCATGGGAGGCGAACAGTGAACTCCCGTCGAATGTCTCGGACGGGCCGTCGCACCAGCATCCCCGGCTTGGTGATATCCAAATGCTCGATGGATGCCTCGAGCGTGTCCTCAACCACCCCAGTGTGGATGACACCGCCGTTAAAATCCTGGATCTCAAAATGAATTCCTCGTGGCAAGGGGGTCCTTGGTTCCTTGAGCCGACCCGGTGTTCGCACGGCTTCCACTAATCTAAACCGAGTCCCGTCGTCGTCCCGCCGCAGCCGAAGAAAAAGGATTTCAGCATCCGACGGCGCAGCCGCTTCTGCGGCCATCCCTCCGGTGCAGGAAAGGCCCAAAAATAAAGCCAGAAGTATTCTGCAGCATCGATGGATGAGCATGAATTGTCGAAACACAGGCTCACGTTACGAGTTTTAAAACGTTTCGCAAACCAAGAACCGCGGTGATTCGTCCGGCTCCTCCACGCCCCCAGCGCACCAACTTTTCCCCAGAGTTCACCGGGATCTGCGTCCCTCCTTCCTTCTCATTTTCCGGGATGATCCCGCGACGAATCCTGGTTGATGTTTCCCACAGAATCAGGAGTTCTCATGTGAGGTCAATTGTTCCCAAGAATCTTCACCTCAAAAGCTCGTTCGATCGTCCATACAATGGCCAACAACGCGATTATGGTCGACCCTCCATTCAAGGTCAGCCGTTGGTATCCCCAAGTTTTTCGAATCAAAAAAGCAACCGGCAAAAACAAACAGACGATAGCCATCTGGCCCGCCTCGACGCCCGCGTTAAAGGTCACCAAAGCGGTCGCAACCGACTCTCTCTCGAGTTCCATATCCTCCAACACGCTGGCGAATCCAAACCCGTGCACGAGACCAAACCCAAAGGCGACGCACCACCCGCGTTCGCGGAAAATGGGGCGCAGATTATTCAATGCGGCCAACACGACCGAAGCAGCGATGGTGGTCTCGACCCAACGCGATGGCAGCCGTGCCCATCCCAGCACGCCGATCCCCAAGGTGATGGAGTGGGCAATCGTAAACGCAGTCACCACTTTCACCACATGCAGCAACGCCGGACGGAACCGGTCGACACCTTCCCACTTTCCTTCCGCCCTTCTCTCAACCACCGAGGGCAGCAACAAGGCCAGGAGGAAAAGGACGTGATCGTAACCCGTCCAGATGTGCCAGACTCCGTTCTTGAAAAAGGACCACGCCTGCTGCCAAGGGCCCATGGAAGAAAGATCAAACTCATGACAGTCGCTCTTGGGAGACAGCACCGCGGTTGCCGACTGCCCCCGATGTTCAAGCGTCACAAATCCCTGATGCAACGGATCCAAGTCGACGAACGCCCGATAACAAACCCGCAACCGCCCAGGGGGAGTCGAAAAATCCACAGCAATCTTTAAAGCGGCGTAAGTCGAGTCCGACAAATGGCTCACCGCGACCTCTTCCACGCGCAGTTCATAGGGCTTGCCATCAGCCTCAACCTCAAAATGAGTGATCGCAAAGGCTTTGACCACCCGTTCACGAGCCTGCAACTCACCCCAGGTGATCACTCCATCGTTGTTCTCGTCCAAACCCACTGCCAAATCGAGATCCGTCAAGCCAAGGTCCCACTGCCCGCGCCCGGATGTTCCCTCCACAGCCAGCTTCACGAATCCATCGCTCGATCGATGGGCCAAACATCGGGACGAAAATGAAAGGAGGATTAGCAGCAGCCACAGCAGCTTGGCCGATCCTCCAGAAACAGCGGGCGACGGCGCCCAGGGGGATCGGTCTACTCTAACTTCATTAGGCCTCGTTCCCATCCTCTTTCCTCAAAGTCCCAGTCCCACTGTTTTCCATTGTCAACCAACCGAATCCCGATGGCACCGATCTGGCGACCTCATTCCTCACGGACTTCATCGCCTACGCGACCCTCTCCTGCTCGGAGGTCGGCAGCTATGACCGAATCCATGGCCGGACCGGTCAACAAGGCCTCGCCAACTTTTTGCCCCTGCCTGTAGAGACTGACCCGGCTTCCGGGCTCAGGCAGCTTGCGAAGGGAGTAATCGATCACGATGTAATTCAACGATGCGTTCACAGAAACCACTCGGCCGCGCTTCACCTGGACCGGAGCCGAGTTCGGAGGGGAAGCGGGTCGTTTTGCCGTGGGCGGATCTTGGCGAACGGTGCCAGGTTCCTGCCTCGGTGTTGGTTGCTTGGGCTTCTGTCGCTTCGTCCCTGAAGGCACGTAGCCAAACACAGGTTGATCCTCAGGCATCTCGGACTTGGATGACTTGCATCCACCGCAGACCCAGCAAATCAACATTAACAACCCAAAAACAAGACGTACGCGATGGAAAGTTCGTGGAGTCATGCTGGATCGTCAACTACCTGTTCGACTTGAACCGTCGTCCCTGCGAACCGTTCGGTCGGTCGAAGGGATCAGCATGCGATGTCCAAGCTTCGGGATCAAGTCGGTTTCGAAAATCTTTCCAGGACGACGGAGGCCCGACCCTAGCGGGCATCCAGGATCCATTCGTGCTCGTGGAAGTTCCATCCGAAAATCATTGGTTCGTGCCCGCGCTTTCTCACGGGGCCTTCGCATGATGACGGGCTTAAACCCTGTCTTGAGTCAGGGGGAGAGCGCGTCATTAGAAACCTCAAAGCAACGCCATGGGCCTGGTATCACTCGGCCTTGCCTACCCCTGGCATGCATCCGTCAAAATCATCATTTGACGCGCCTCGAATGATCCACCCCTTGATTTTGCACTCGCCACGAAGACGCGCTTGCTCTACACCACAATCACGTCGGTTTGGGTAAACCAGAACGCGGTACCCTGACGAGCCAGCGCCGATAAGATCCGAGCGCAATTGTTCACCATGAAAGCAAGAGTTACCATCACCCCAAAACGTGCTGTCCTCGACCCTCAGGGCAAGGCGGTCCAAAATGCCCTGGAACATATGGGCTATTCCGGCATCGCTGCTGTGCATGTGGGTAAATACCTCGAAATCGAATTCGCTTCGGGTGACACCCCTCAGATTCGTCAAAAACTTGACGAAGCATGCCGAAGGATCTTGAGCAACCCGGTCATCGAAGATTACAGCCTCGTCATCGATGAGTCTTAAATTCCGTTTTCCAATTCCCTAGACACGCTTCCATCCGGCAGATCTGATCAATCTATGAACTTCGCCGTTCTACAGTTCCCAGCCTCCAACTGCGACCAGGATTGCCTCCACGCGGCGCGTTCACTCGGGCACAGCGCCTCGCTGATCTGGCATAAAGAGAGTGCCCTTGGCGCGGCCGATGCCGTGATCATCCCCGGCGGCTTCAGCTACGGGGATTACCTCCGGTGCGGCGCCATCGCCCGCTTCAGCCCCGTGATGCAGGCCGTTCAGCAATTCGCCTCCCAAGGCGGTCTGGTGTTGGGTATTTGCAACGGCTTCCAAATCCTTTGCGAAGCCGGAATGCTCCCCGGAGCCCTCGTGCGGAACCGATCCCTCCAGTTTCGATGCGAACAGGTTTTCTTGAAAACCCTCGCCCATGATTCTCCATTTACTTGCCAGATTCCGACGAATCGATTGCTCCGCATTCCCGTCGCCCATGGTGATGGATGTTACTTCGCCGACGGCCCCGAGCTGGAGGACCTCAAGTCGCACAACCAGATTCTCTGGCAATACTGCACCGCCCACGGCGACGTTATCGACGACGCCAACCCCAATGGTTCGCTCCTGAACATCGCGGGGATTTGTAACCGCAACCGCAATGTGGCCGGGTTAATGCCCCACCCTGACCGCGCCTGCGAATCCATGCTCGGGAGCACGGATGGTCGCACCATTTTCGAAAGCCTCACCGTTTCTTTTCTCAAGAAAGCCGCCTGATACCGCCCTCAGAGCGCTGGAATTGCAGATCTCTTGGGCGAACATTAAACGGCACAGCAATCATTCGAAGCTTGCTTGCAGGCCTGTTCAACGGCCGAAAGCACCGGTGTTTTTCAGCGAGCGACAGCTCGCAGTTTCACAAAACTGCGGTTCTCCGCGGACATCGGCAGCGTCGATACAAAGGTCGCTTCCGCAACACCGCTCCCGTCGAAAAACACACGGAATCCAGAGTTGGCCTTCCAGTCAGAAGGAATCGACCTGGACCAAGTTTTCAAATCGGAAGAGGTCTCCATCACATAGTCAAACAAACCGCCGGCAGGCCTCCGAAAACGCACGTTGAAGTGAGCGGCCCCCGATTTGTTCTGTGATCCAAAAAGCGTCGCGGGCCGGCTTGTCGCATCCTTCGGATGGGTACCAAATGCCAACTCTTTTATATTTTCTACCCCGTCCAGGTCAGAATCGTCGAGTGGGCCTTGGCTCAAGTCCAGGAAATGAAGCATTTCCCAGTCATCCCACAAACCGTCAGCGTCCAGATCCGCCTTCTTCGCTGTCGCCAACAATAATTCCTTCATTGTGGCGTAATTCCCGGAAACCGACAGGTCATGCGAAGTCAGGTTCAGAACTCCCGTGGGACGATTCGAGCTGTCCAGGATCAGAACATCGCGGTAATTCGCGCTCCACTTTCTTTTCACATTATCCGCGGCGGTGTCCTGCAGCCACGCCAGACCTCCAATCATGGCGATCAAATCATTGGACCCAGCAGAACTGGGAGGGTTCACACCGACTATTTCCACACGAACCGCCGGATCAACCCGGTTCAATTCCTCAGCTAACTGAGTCAGGTACCCAAACTGGGCACGACAATAACTTCAGCCAGCATCGCCAAAATAGTAGCCCGATACCTGCAGAATGTGGTCCCGTGGCGATACGGACTTGGAGTAGCGAGGCGAGGACTTGTTCTCATCTTTCAAATGAAAATCAGGCATCGGCTCTACCGCGCGCCCAAGAACTCCAGCGAAAAACAACGACGCCACCATGCTCGAGAATCGGAAATCCATGACTCCAATACTGCGGTGAAAAATGACGATTGTCAAAATCTTGATGAAGAGGGAGTCATTTCACGGAGGCTGAGAAAATGTGCCTGACTGAAGGCGGTCCAGAAAGGCAACCCAGCCCTTGGAAATCGGTCGTGTTTTTTGCCATCGCTCAAATCTCTACGTTCGTGCTTAGCTTTGCAGTTGCTCTGGCATTAACCTCGGTTAATCTCGGCGAGTCCCAACCAGTCCATCATTGACCTTAGGCGCTAAGTCAGACCGCGATAGCCTCGAATTTCCATGCCCGCATCCATCTTATCCTCCCGATCCACCGACGCACACATGCTCGGAGTCGCCCTGCATTACATTCCAATCCAGAACCGTGTCCCTCTCAAATTTGGCACCGAAACCCTGACTCAGGTTACTTGCGCCCGAGCGCGGGTCAGGATTAGTGATCGGCTTGGGCGCCAAGCCGAGGGTTGGGGTGAAACACCCCTCAGCGTCACCTGGGTCTGGCCCAGCGCAACAATTCCTTATTCAGAAAGGCTCGAGGCCCTAAAAGCCCTCTGTGAAACGATCGCGCGCCACTGGCCCACCTTCGATTTTTGGGGTGCCAGCCTCGAGCTCGGACAGGCTTTCCTGAAATCTGAATTGCCACGGCTGCTCACGATCGCAAACGCTTCACGCCCACCCGCCGCCCCCGTTCCTTGGTTAGCTGCGTTGGTGTGCGCTTCCGTGTTTGACCAAGCCCTCCATGATGCTTACGGGAACCTCCTAAATCGCCCCACCTACTCCACCTACGGGCCAGATCTGGTTTCGCAAGATCTTGGGGCCTTCCTGGAGCCCGCATGCCCCGATGTGTCGTTCTCAAACAGGTTCCTCACCGAGTTCATCACTTCGAAACCCAAGCGGCAGTTGTCAGCCTGGCACCTCGTCGGCGGCGTGGATCCCCTCACAGAATCCGACCTCACAGGCCAGGAACCCAATGACGGTTATCCCGTGTTGCTCGCTGATTGGATCCGCCGAGATGGCCTGAAGTGCCTCAAAATCAAACTCCGCGGTAACGATCGGGATTGGGATTACGATCGAGTCGTCCGCGTCGGCCGGATCGCCCTGGAAAACGAGGTCACATGGCTTACAGCCGACTTCAACTGCACCGTCGACAACCCGGATTATGTCAACGAAATCCTGGATAAGTTGCGCGATGAATACCCTTGTCTCTACGGAATGATCCTCTACGTGGAGCAGCCGTTTCCCTACGACCTCGAGTCGCACCGAATGGACGTCCGCTCCGTTTCGGCCCGCAAACCCCTGTTTTTGGACGAGAGCGCCCACGACTGGCAACACATCCGGCTTGGACGCGAGTTCGGCTGGACAGGAGTCGCCCTCAAAACGTGCAAGACCCAGACGGGCGCGCTGCTTTCCGCCGCTTGGGCCAAGGCTCATGGCATGACACTGATGGTCCAAGACCTCACCAATCCCATGCTCGCCCAAATTCCACACCTCCTTCTAGCAGCACATGTCGGGACCATCATGGGCGTTGAAACCAACTCCATGCAGTTCTACCCACAGGCTTCGGAACCCGAGGCATCCATCCACACGGCCCTCTATCGGCGCAGGAATGGGTGCGTCGATCTGAGCACCCTGGGTTCTGTCGGCTTCGGATACCGTATCGAAGAAATCGCACGAGCTCTCCCCAGTTCCGTTGTCGTAGCAGGCGTTTTAAGCTGACACCCACCCCTTCCATACGTTTTTCTTTTCATCACGTGACTCCTCGGGTAAACAGACAGCGTGTATTTGGAATATTTCGGGCTCAACGAACCGCCCTTCACGATTACTCCAAATCCGAGGTTCTTGTTCTTCAGCGCCAAGCATCGCGAGGCGTTGAATCACTTGCTTTACGGGATTCGGGAACGGAAAGGCTTCGTCCAGCTCACCGGAGAAGTGGGTGCGGGCAAAACCACCCTGTGCCGGGCCATGCTCGAACAACTCGGCGACCACTTTGCCACTGCGCTCATTCTCAACCCCGTCCTCGACGCCGACCTGCTCATGAAAGCGGTCGCGATGGAGTTTGGGCTCAAAGTCAAAGGAATGGACCGGTTGGAGACGGTCGCCGAAATTAATCATTTCCTCCTGCACCAGGTCGAGCATGGCAAAGACGCGGTCTTGATCATCGACGAAGCCCAGGACCTCACAAACGCCCTTCTGGAACAGGTCCGACTACTTTCGAACCTTGAAACGGACGATCGCAAGCTCTTGCAGATCGTTCTCATGGGCCAGCCTGAACTGCGGGACAGGCTCAATCATCCGGAACTGCGCCAACTGCGCCAGCGAATCACCGTTCGCTATCATCTTCGACCGCTCAAAAGATTGGAGATCGGACAGTATATTCAACACCGTCTTCATGTCTCAGGG
>CANLCA010000060.1 GCA_947487925.1 Verrucomicrobiales bacterium
AATTCGTGTGCGTGTTTCGGCGTCGCCTTTCTTGACCGTAAACTCCGCAGCCTTGAGTCGATCCCGCAGCAGAAGAGCCCCTCGACATGCCAGCTCGCAATGCTGAGGTTGCGGTTCCGGCGCGTTCCAGATCGCGAAGATGGCGTCCCCGATGAACTTGACGACGGTGCCTTCGGTCGGGTGTAGACACTGGCCAACTGCCGCCTCAAAATATCGATTCATGAAGGCCGCCAGCTCGTTTGAATCCATCCCTTCGGAAATGTTCGTGAAGTTCGCTATGTCTGAAAAAAGAATGCTGAGCTCCTGCTTTTCGGCCCCGGGTTGCAGGAGTTTGGGATTCTTCGCGATCTGTTTGGCGCGGGCAGGGGAGACGTACATCGACAAGGACTGCTCCATGAGCCGTCCATCAACATAAAGGCTGATTGAATTGAAAACCACTGAATAGACAAGGGCGATGGGAATCTGGACCAGCGCAACAATCAGCCAAGCCCACCAAGCCTGGTGATGCTGGAATGCGTAGTAGCTTCCAACCAAGACACCGACAATGCCCAGGATCGCCAACCCGGTGGCGGACCAGGGGCGGCATAAGGTCAATCCTCCTCCGAAAAGAATACCAGCCAAGACGATCAAATTAATCTCCACACCTCGGTTGAATCTTGTTAACCAATTGCGATGCAATAGATTAAGAAATACATTTGCCTGTACGTCGACTCCCGGCATGTAGAGCGCTCCGGCCTTCATCAACCAGGTTGAGTAGGGGTTTCGGTATTCGTCTTTCCTTTTGTTCGCAAGAACGGTTCGAATCTTGCCGCCGATAAAGACGACTTTACCTTGAAAAAACCCTGCGGGCGGCTTCTCGCCTTCTTCATCAGAAAGGACCTGGTAGTAGCTGATGGCCGTGAGTTGATTCACAGGGCCGATGTAGTTTATCCACCTCGCAGTGAGCTTCTCCTCATCCGTTTCCGGGAGCTTGGCGCCGAATGCTTCGGCGGCCGCCCAAGCCAGCGTCGGAACGACGGCACGATGATCGAAGAAGTGCTTTCGGACCATCAGGTCATCATCGGGACCCATCTCCGAGATGCCCAGTTTTTCGGCCCCCTCCATCAGAACTTCGCTTGGCAGGCTGACCTGGCCAATATTCTTGCTTGAATCCGGCTGGGTCCATTCCGCGGCGATCACGACGTTTCCGAGCTCCTTCATCGCCTTCGCGAAGTCCTCGTCGACTGAAGGGGGATCCGATTTGTCGCTGAATACCACGTCGAATACGGCTCCTTTGGCGCCCAGAGTTTTGAGTTTTCGCAAGAGCTGGGCGTGGAGTCTGCGATCCCATAGCGATTCGAAGCGTTGCTCCAGCTTCTTGTGGCTTAGCTCGTCGATATACACCATGACGACTTCGTTATCGTTGGTGAGGGGCGGCTTGAAAAAAAGCAGGTCATAACTCTTCGAAGAAATGGTAGAGGAGAGAGCTCCTGAATAATTGGGCACCACCAAAAAAATCCCTACCATCGCCACAATGGCAGCGCCGATGATGCCTCCAGAAGCAGATTTGAGGATTTTTAGAAAATTCACGATGCTGGCGAATTCTGGGGATGACTCATGGAAATTAGGGTTTTTGCACCTGCTGTGCAAGCCAGCAAGAAAAGAGTGCCACGCTGTTTCAAACGTGGCGCTCGACGCGCAAAACAGCTGGTTCGATCGCTTAGAAGTTCAGCTTCAAACTCGCCACGAATGTCCGTTCCCGGGGGAGTTCTAGATAGAAATTCAGTGGATTCAATTTGTAATCTGCATCACCGACGTTGAGGATTCCCAGCCTGACCTCGAGTCGTCGCTGAGCCATGCGGTAGCCAACGAAGACGTTGCCCTGCCAAAAATCATCCCCCGGCAGATCGACGACATAATGTTGGTTGGATTGCCTGGTCCACACCGTCCCGGCCTGCGCGAAGAAGCCGCAGCGATGATTATAGATCCCGTAAAGGTTTAACTGATGAAGGACCGCGACGGCATCCGTGCTGGGATTCCGAACAAGGGTTGGCGCCATGCCGGGGAAATGGTCATGCAACGTGGCTTGGCTGACGCGATAGGTTGTGCCCAAGGAAAACCCGTCTCCGAGCAATTGGTTCAGGGCAAAGGTCAAGGATTTCTCCTCATAAGCCAGCGATTCGCCGAGCAACAAGTTCCTTCTCGGCCTGAGGAAGTTGTTTTCAACCGCGCCCACGTAGGTATCAGCGGTGGATTTCAACATCTCAGCCGCAACGGTCCAATAAGTCCTGGTTGGATAGCTTTGATCGATGGCGAGGTTCCAGGTTTCAAATTCGGAGCCCGGCAGCGAACCGGTGACGGATTCCGGAATCAAACTGCGATAGGCCTGATTGAATCCGGATAACTGCGTGGGTTCGATGCGGTAAGTGCCATCGAAATACACCCCCCCAAGAGAGCGTGAATACAGGCCGCGTAGCGTGGTGTCCTTAAAGGGAGTGAAGATGAAGCCTACCTTTGGCGATAGCTGGTCTTTCACGTCTTCGTTCGCCGACAAGGGTGGCAGTTCAATGTTTTGCGGGAAAGTGAGCCTATCGTAACTGACCCCGGCGGTGAGCTGGAACATCGGATGAATCTGCCAATAATAATAGGCGTAAGCGCTCACCCGTTCAATGTCCGTGTTGAACTCGGGCTGCTGCGCCGGTATGAAATTGTTGTTGAAGTTGTACGAAGTGTCCGCCTGCCCGGTCTGATACCGTCCGCCGACAATCAACGAGTAAATGTCGTGCTGAAACAAATGTTGGAGCTCGGCGGTGTAGGCTTCGAGTTGGCGCGTGTAGGCCAATTGGTTTGTGCGGACGAAAAGGCCGGTGACCTGCCCTGCGGGGTTCGAATTGAAAGCGAGAAATTTTCCCTGCGTGTCGTTCTGAGTCAATGTGTCGTCCAAACGTCCGGCGAAGAGGAGTGTGTGATTGGACGGATTCCACTCATGATGCAAACCGACGAACACATTCGGTTCCTGGCGTTCCTTGAAGCGGAAAGTTTGGCTTGCCGAGGCCTGATCGTAGTACTGCCGCACGTCGCCCGATTCTGCGTCGTAATAAACGGCCTGCACCAGAAGCGTGTCCTTGGGGGTCAAAGCATATTTCACTTTGGCGTGGAACGTCAGGGTCTCGATATCGTTGTTTGGCCGTTGGCCGCTGTCGGTCCGGTAGTGGGCATCCAGCGCATATCCGATGTCACCATAGTTTCCAAATTGTGAGGCCGTCTGCACCCAGTTGCCACCGCTCGCATACTCTGTTGAGGAACTCAGTCCTACGCGGTTTCCGTCGAAGAGCTTTGAGTATTCCTGTTGCGAAACATTTTGTGACAACGATCCTACGCCCACAGGGGAAAGAAGGTTGGCGAGTAGCAGTTCGCTCAGCCAGGGCGTATCGTAGCGGAGGTTGATCTGCCTCGGGTCGCGGAGCGCGTCGTAGCTGTTGGCAAGAAAAAGATGAGCAGACGCATTAGCCGGGTCCGCGTTCACCGCTTTGGAGGCCTCTCTCACGCTCCAGTCGGTCATGCCGTTGTCGCGATAGATCGCGGCAAGGTTGGCACCGCGAACCGCCCGGTCCTGGTCGAGCAACAACCTGGACCTGTAGATCCGTCGGTTGTCGTTGAGGTCCTGCGATTTTTCGAGATCACTGACGGCATCGTTCAGTCGGTTGTCCTGCTGCGCGAGCAAGGCGGAGTAAAGCCAGGAGGTGGGATCGTTGGCATCGAGCTTCTTCGCGAGATCCAGCTCGCTGCGAGCGCGGCCAAGATCCCGTTCATTCGAGAAGGCCTTGCCCAGGTAACTGCGGAGCATGGCCCGATTCGGCTCGAGGCTCGCCGCTGTCAGGATGTCCTGTCGCCCTTCCTTGGATTTGCCCTGCCTGATCAGACATAGGCCCCGTCCGAGCCACGCATTGCCCAGGGCGCCATCGATGCTGATCGCCTGGTCAAACTGGACGATGGCCTCCGAGGTTCTGTTGTTGGCCGCCAGGACAAAGCCTTTCAGGGAGACTGCTTGGGCGTTGCGCGGCGATGCCGCGACGCCCTTGTCCAGGGCGCTTTGCATCGCTGCCGTGCGGCCGAAGCCGAATTCAAGCTCGGCGACCCGGACCCACGCGAATCCGAAATCGGAGGCCTTTTCCGTGGCGCTGCGTGCCGCCTTCAAAGCCTCAGCAAGTTTGCCTTTGGATTGTAAATAGTAAGAGTGAGCAACCCACTCCGAAGCCAGATTGGGGGAGCCGCTTCGTTCAAAAGTTTGGTTCTTGACGGAGGCGATGACCTCCTTGAGCGCGCTCGCAAGAGGGCTGTTGACGCCAGCCAGCAAGACCTCAGACTGGGGCACCTGGCCCACCGCAAGATATAAGGCTGCGGCATACAACTTCTCCGATTCATTGCTGGGCTGACGGTTTTCAGGGTACTTCGCCGACGCTTGAAGGAGATCTCCTGAACGATAGGCGGCCAAGGATTCCGACAAGGCGGACTGAGTGTCCGCAGAGAGTTCAATATCGCCTAGGTGCAGCACTCCCGGGTAGTAGAGGGACCATTGAATAATGTTGATCGCGTCGAGGACGGCGGTCTTGGTGGGCGCCTTTCCTTTTTCCACGGATCCTTGTTCCCCGCTCTTCAGGTTCACTTCCCCGAGTTCGTTGTTCAGATCGACTTCGCCATCCAACAATGTCACCACGGTCCGACCGTCTTCGGCGACCTGGAGGTTAAATTCGGTGCCGCGAATAGCCCCGGACGCGACGGGGGTTTTGAACTGGATCTCGGTGGGCTGGTCCCTGTTGAGAAGATAGGCAGTGCCTGCTTTCAGGTTCAGCACCGGCTGTTGCTGACCCGCTTTAGGCGGTTCCACCTCCAACGTCGTGAGCTGGTCGATGCGCATCACGCTCTGGTCGGAATAGCGAAGCGTGGCACGGCTCTTGAAGCCGGTCCTGAAAACATCCTTCGTTTTCAAGACGGTATTTGCTGTGGCTTTCTTCCAAGATGTAGTGCCTTGGGCCTGCACCTCTACCTGATTGCCTTCCACCGTCAGGACGATGGCATCGCCTGAGGGTTGGGCCGCAAAACCTTTGTTGATACCGGCCAACGCGACCAACGGGATTGCTAAAGAAGCAAATCGCCACAGTGCTTGCCACGAATAGAACAATTGGGTTCCTTGCATATGTTTTGCCGTTCGACGATCATTTACATACCAAAACTTGAGCGGATTGACAACGAGAATGATCGTGAAAACATTCTGGAGCTGCCCGCCTGTGTCGCACGACTTTGATTGGTGACGCTCGCGATTCTGGCAGGGGAGGAGTGGTGTGAGTCTCGAGCTTGACCGGTGGCGTCGAAATGGTCATGGTCAGCACGTTGCCCTTTCAAGGGAACAGAGCTAGGAGAGGGCGGGGTAGCCAAGTGGTAAGGCAGGGCTCTGCAAAAGCCTTATGCGTCGGTTCGATTCCGACCCTCGCCTCCAACTGTTGCTCGTTCAACAGCAAGGAGTTACGTTCGGCGGAATGGCCACTGTCAGTGAAACTGTCAGCCAACCATCGTGGGGAACCACTATTTTCCGCAACTGGGCACTAACCCACTGAAACTTGCCGAAACTCGTGTTCGCTCGCGCGACCGGGAACGGACTGGTTCTTCGAGACAGCGAACCAGTCATGACAACTCGATTCATCCTCTTCCGCCGGGCGGGTGTGTTCTACAGTCAGGACACCGAAAACCACAAGCAGGTCAGCCTTCGGACCAAGGACAAGGCCGAAAACCTCACGCTCCTTCACTCCCGCAACGACGCTCACCGCCAGCCGGTCGTTAACCTGCACAGCGCGCGGATGTACCTGGCCGCGACCGACCCGGAAATCGGCAAACGGACGTGGCAGATGCCGATGGACGAGATGACGTGGACCAAAACCGGTTCGACGCTCCTGCGCTCTAAGCGCGCCATGCAGGACCAGGAGTTTGCTCTCCATCGGCGGACTGGCGGTCGGCCTGGCCGCGCAGGATACGCTCCCGAACCTGTTTGGCGCGGTGGCGCTCTTTGCTGACAAGCCGTTCCAGGTGCGCGACCGCATCCAGCTTGATGCGATCGACCGCAGCGTGGAGGCCATCGGGCTGCGCAGCACACGCGTTCGCAATCTCGACGGCCACTTCGTGGTCGTCCCGAATCGCACGATGGCCAACGCCAGCATCACCAATGTCATGCAAACGCCCGAACATCTAGACGGTGATGAACGTCGGCGTCACATAAGACTTCCCCGCGGAGAAGTTCGAGCGCGCGATGGCCATCATCGAAGAGATTTCCAACCCGCATCCGAAGCCCGCCGACCTCATCATCAGCTTCATCAAGTTGAACGACTCTTCGCTCAACATCCTTGTCGTGCGTTGGTGGAACAGTAACGACTTTAAGGAATACCTGCTCGGACTCCAAAAGTTGAACCTGGAACTCAAGCGCCGCTTCGACACCGAGGGCATCGACTTCGCCTTCCCCACGCAGACGGTTTATGTGAAGAATGACGTGTCGAGCGCGCCACCGGCCAATTCAGAGCTGGCGAACGCCCGAATCGTACCATGAACAACACCACGAATTCCGCTCTCAACTCCTTCCGACAAGTCTTCGACTATCCGCTGTTCCGACTGGGCGAAGGCACGGTCACCTTGAGCCTGATTCTGAAGCTTCTGCTGCTATTCGCCTGCGTGCTGCTGGCTGAACAGGTGTTGCGGCGCTACTTCGCCATACGCCTGCTTAAACGCACGCGTCTCGACGCCCCCCTGCAATACGGCATCGCGCGTATCGGCGGTTACATGTTCATCCTGCTCGGGCTTTATGTGGCGCTGACCGCCGTGGGCATCAACCTGAGTTCCCTCGCCGTCGTCGCGGGCGCCATCGGCATCGGCATCGGCTTCGGACTGCAGAACATCCTCCACAACTTCGTCAGCGGCCTCATCATCCTGGCCGAGCGGCCCATCGCGCTGGGTGACCGCATCGAGGTTGGAGGTGTGGCCGGCAACGTCACCCGCATCCGCCTGCGAAGCACCGAAATTGTCACCAACGACAACATCTCCATCATCGTGCCCAATTCGGACTTCATCATGCATCCGGTGACCAACTGGAGCCACGGCGATCCGCGCGTTCAAATCCGCCTTCCGGTGGGCGTCGCCTACGGCACGGACGTAGAGAAGCTCCGCACCGTCCTGCTCGAAGTTGCCGCCGGGCACGCCAAGGTGCTCAAGACTCCGGCGCCCACGGTTTTCTTCGAGGGCTTCGGCGACAGCGCGTTGCTCTTTGAATTAGGCGTGTGGACCGCCGAGATGGCTCACTCGCCGCGCCGCTTCCGCAGCGAACTCAACTTCGCTATCGAGCGGAAGCTCCGGGAGAACCACATCCAGATTCCCTTCCCGCAACGCGATCTGCATTTGCGCAGCGGAAACATCGTGCTGCAACAGAACTCCGGCGCTCCGGGTTCCGGTTCTGGTGGGACTTGAAACTCCGCCAACCTGATTTCTCACCCCCAGCGCGAGATGCCAACACAATGTCGGATCGCGACTATGTCGAAGACGACACAGTCGCGATCCGGTGAGAAATGTGAGACAAGGACCACCCATCCACGACGGTCGCCTACTCCGGCAGCCCGCACTCCTTCTCGAACTTGTTGAGGCCCTCGCGCCGCGCCGTAATGAACGTCCACGACATCAGTGCGGCTTCATTCTCGAAGCTGACATCCCGCGTCATCGCCTTGAGCGCAACGTTCTGGAAAATATCCTCCGCCGCGTGCGCGTCGCGCATGACGACCCATGCCGCCCCCGACAAGCGGGTCCGCCCCTTCATCAAGTTCTGCAAAATGTTCGGTTCAGAAAGCATTCTCCAAATAGTTAACGCGCCCTCAGCCGTTATCGTGGTCACTCCGAGACAGAGCGGCAGGTTAGCTCAGGCGGTCAGATTTGTCTTGGCCAAACGGTATGAAGAACCACTGCCGGAAGCGGGTGAATGTTCTTCCAAGATCCTCGGCAATCAACAATGCGCACGGCACGAGGAAGAGCGTGATCATGGTGCCGAACAGAACGCCACAGCCCAACGAGATCGCCATCGGGACGAGGAATTGAGCCTGGAGGGATTTGGCCACCATCAGCGGCGCGAGTCCCACGAAAGTCGTTCCCGAGGTGAGCAGGATGGGGCGGAATCGCCGGGCGCCCGCTTCCATAGTGGCTTCGTGCAGGGTTTTCCCTTCGGCCCGACGCTGGTTGATGTAATCCATGAGCACGATGGAATCGTTCACCGCCACGCCGGCCAGCGCCAGCATGCCGAACACCGAGAGATACGAGGGCGTCACACCCAGGAGGATATGGCCCAGCAACGCGCCGATGATGCCGAAGGGAATGGCCAGCATCACGAAGATCGGCTGGAGTAGCGACTTGAATGGGATGGCGAGCATCGCATAGAGCGCCAGCAGCAGCGCTACGGATCCGAGCAGGGTCCGCTTCCGGGATTCTTCAGACTCAGCGACGACGCCCTTGAATTCAAATGAGATCCCATCTCCCTGCCGGCAGAGTTCGTTGAGCCGGGGTGTCAACTCGCGCGCAATACGCAGGACGTCCACGGTTTCATCGGCCGGTTGTCCTCCGCAACGGATGATCTCAGCTCGATCGTTCCGCTCCACAAACGAAGAAGCCTTGGTGAACTTGATCTCGGCGACCGTGGCCAGCGGCACCTCGGCGCCGCGAGGGGTGCGGATCTTCATCCGCTCGAGAGTGTGCAGGGTCTCGCGGTCTTCCTTGGGCAGGCGGACCATGACCCGGATGTCATCCACGCCGCGTTGCACCCGCTGGGCTTCTTCGCCGTAGAAGGCCTGACGGACTTGCCGGGCCAGCAGCGCCTGGTTCAGCCCGAGTTCGGCGGCGCGCGGTTTCAGGGACAGTTCCAGTTCATCTTGTCCGTAGTTCACCCGAGCCCAGGCGGTCTTGACGCCGGGCTGGCTTTCAAGGAGGGCCTTGATCTGCTCGGCGATTTCCGCCTTCTTCGGAGACGTGGGACCGCGCAGCTCCAGGTGAAGACTTTCGTCGGCGTATTCCTTGCCTTCCTCCAGCGACTGTTCGGCAATGACCCGGAAGGTGATGGCCTCAGGGATCGGACCGATAAGTTCCGTCCAACGTTTCGAAATCTGGCTGTTGCGGGGTCCGAGCACAGTGCGTTCGCCCGGATCCACAATTTCCAGGGTGATCATGCCTTGCGATTTGTCAAAACTCCTCCGGGAACGGTAACCGCCGACCACCAGCGATACATGGCGAATCAGCGATTCGCCGGTGCCCGGATCGACAAACTCCTTTTTGAGCTGCTCGGCCGCGCCAGCCATCCGGTCCGTGTATCTCGAAGTCGTTTCCAAGGAGACGTCATCCGGGAGGTCGAGGATGGCCGTGATGCGCATGGTGTCCACGGACGGAAACGAAACGAACTTCATTCGACCGCCGGCGATGTAGCCTGCCATCGCGAGCGCCATGGCAAGGAACCCGCAGACGACCGCCAGACGACCTGATGGCCCAGCGGAGCAGTGGCTGATAGACGCCCTGGACGAACCGATCCAGCCCGGCGGCAATTTTCCCCTGGAAACGGTCGAAGACATTTGTGCCGATCTGCACCCGCAGGTGCTTGAGATGGGCCGGGAGGCAGAGCTTGGATTCGATCAACGAAAAGAGCAGCACGGGCACGACCACGGGCGGAATCTGCTTTGCGTAGTCGCCCCAGGTCCCTTCGAAGAAGTACATCGGAACGAAGGCGATTACCGTAGTGAGCACGCCAAACGTCGTGGGAATGAGGACCTCCTTGGTGCCGTCAATGGCCGCTTGCATGGGTGCCATCCCTTCTTGCATCCTGGAATAGACGTTTTCCCCGGTGACGATGGCATCGTCCACCACCATGCCGAGGACGAGGATGAAAGCGAAAAGG
>CANLCA010000061.1 GCA_947487925.1 Verrucomicrobiales bacterium
CAATGCATACCCGTCAGCTCGGATACTTCCGAAAAAATGATTTCTTTAGTTCACACCCTCTAGCCCGTTCCTTTTGACGATTTCAAGGGAATCCAACTCGCCATTGTTTTTCTCGTTTTACCCCCCTGGTTCTGAGGTCTGAACTTCCGAAAAGGTCGTTCCGAATCAGTCACCAGATCCAGAAAGGATATGCCTCTATCTTCGTCAAACCTTTCTCATCCAGCCCTCTGCAAATCTTCACGATTTTCCACTACCGTTTAAGGATAAAGGAACGGCCTCGTTGTGGGTCGTTTCTTTGTCGTTCAAACCTTCGCCATTCTTCACCCTGCCGACACGCTGTTTTAAAGTTGAAAGGGTTAAAAAAAAGCCCCGCGCATGGCGGGGCTGCGTGAAGGTGAGGGATCGGGGTTCGGATGGCTCAGCTGCCCGGCTTTCGATCAGGACGACCTCTTCCTCCGCGATCCTTGCGATCCCACTTCGCATCCTTCGCGGGCTCGGACTGCGTGACCGCAACCTCTGGGGGAGGCGTGGTGCTGTTAACTCTGACTTTGAGGGTGGCATGCACTCCCGAGTGCAAACGGAGCTCGACTTCATGGTCGCCCAGTGAACGGATGGGGCGATCCAACTGGACTTTCTTCTTGTCCACTTGAACATCAAATTGATGGCGCAACTCATCGGCGATGGTGCCCGCGGTGACGGAGCCGAACATTTTGCCGTCGTCCCCTGTCTTTACGGCCAGCACGAGCACCAATTTAGCAAGACTCTTGGAGAGGTCGTTCATGGCGTTGAGTTCGTGCGCCTCACGCTCCGCCCGTCTTTGCTTCAGGGATTCGAGCCGGCGCTTGTTCGCCGCAGTCACCGGGATTGCTAGGCCTTGGGGTAGCAAATAGTTTCTCGCGTAGCCCGCAGAGACCTTGACGTTGTCGGATTCCCCGCCAAGTCCCACCACATTGTGTACAAGAATAACTTCGGTTTTAGCCATAAGACACTTCAGTTCGACAACGATATATGTTGATTAAGAACCTCAAAATGGAACGTCATCCTCCTCCTGGGGAGGCATATCCGCATCGCTTTCCGCCGCGGGTTGTGGTGCGGCCGCCGGAGCGGGTGTGACGCCGCGAGGCTTCGAGACAGGAGCCTGTCCCCCCGATTCATCGGGGGCACGGGAACCTGAGTCCAAGAATTGAAAATTCTCCAACACGACAGCCAAACGACTGCGTTTCTGGCCGGTTTGTTTGTCTTCCCACTGATCCAGCTTTAAGCGGCCTTCCACGAGGACAGGGCGACCCTTCTTCAAGTAGTGGCCAATGGCTTCCGCTTGCTTGCGAAAGGCTTCCACGTCGACAAAGGTCACCTCTTCCCGTAGCTCACCGGTTTCTGTGCGCCAATTACGGTTGATCGCCAGGCTGATTTTGGCGATGGCCACACCCGATGGGGTATAGCGCAACTCCGGGTCCCTTGTCAGGTTTCCAGCTAGGATGACTTTGTTGTAATTCGGCATGTGGCCCCGCTATTTTCCCTTCGCCACAGAGGCGGTTGGGGATTCCACGAAGATCACTCTGTAGACCTCCTCGTTCTGGGCGAAACGGCTCTTGAGCTGACGCAGTGCCGTCGATCGAGTCTGGAAAATGACATTGACGTAAAATCCAGACGTCACTCTTTTGCTGGAAATTCGCGCGAATGGGCGTTTGTCCATTTTTTGCACGGTTTCGATTTTGCCGCCTGAGGCGGCAATCTCTTCGGACACTTTGTCGATGGTCTCTTTGACGCCATCTTCTTTGCCCGAGATGTTCAGGATGAATAAACCTTCGTAACGTTTCATTCCAGTTTTTATTGAGTCGTTAGATCGACCGCACCGTTGAATTTGTTCATTGCCCGCGCCAAACCATCTTGGAGCCAGCAGTCTATCTGGTCACAGGCTCGTTCCAGCATTCTTTCCAGCACCGGCAATTCAGCCTTTGCGAATTCGCCCAGAACGTGACCCGTTATCTGTCTGCGTTGGGAGTCATGCCTCCCGATCCCTAGTCGCAGTCGAGCATAGTCTGGAGTTGCCAGATGTTTCTCCACGGATTCCAGTCCATGATGCCCTCCGCTGCTGCCCCCAGGCCTCATCCTAAGCGATCCCAAGTTCAAATCCGCATCGTCCACAACAACCAGGACCTGCTCGATCGGAATCTTGTGATATCCAAGAATCCGTGCCACCGCTCGGCCGCTCTCATTCATGTATGTGGTCGGCCGACATAAAAACAACCGGTTCCCAAACACCTCGGTTTTCGACACCAACGATTCGAACCGAGCTTCGGCTGTCCACGGCACCCTCAACCGTTCAGACATCCGTTCAACCGCCAAATAACCAGCGTTGTGTCGGGTCCTGCCGTAATCCTTCCCAGGGTTGCCCAATCCGACCACCAAGTGAGCCTTGTCCATGGACAAATCCTTTCGGATCGCCTCCAAAGGTCTCGATCATGGAAACCGTGGCTACTTTTTCTTTTCAGCAGCCGGGGCCTTCTTGCCCTTGTCCGCAGCCGCGGTAGTCGCCGCCGCACCTGTTGGAGCGTCCTTCTTTTCTTTAAGCATCTCTGGTTCCGCCGGTCCCGCCGCCGCCGCCGCCGCCTCGGTTTCCTGCGCCTCAGTCAGAGGTTCTGCCACGGCAAACACGGAAATGTGTTTGTCACCCAAAATTTCGACTCCCGGTGGTGGTGCGATGTCGGAAATGTGGATTGATTGACCAATTTCCAATTGAGAGACATCGACGATGATGATTTCAGGGAGATCTTTCGGCAAAGCTCGCACGCGGAGCTTGAAAAGAACATGTTCCAGGACTCCTCCCCCGGTTTTGACGCCGACAGGTTCGCCCTTGCCTTCAACGGCGACCGTGATGGTTACTTTTTCGTTTTCCGCCACTTCGTGAAAGTCAATGTGCAACACTTTGCCACTGAGCACGTGGTGCTGGATTTCTTGCACCAGCGCGAGCCGTCTGGGTGTTGAGTCACTGGCTACCGAAAGGTCCACCAGCAAGTTCTCCGAGACAGAATCATGGATCAGGTCGTCCAGGTCTTGCGACAAAACCTCCAGGTTTTGAGGGGAATTCAAGCGGCCATAGATCACCGCCGGGATGCGTTCCTGTGCCCGGAGCTTCTTGGCGCCTCCGCGTCGAACCATGGTGCGCGGATAGGCATTAAGAGATACTGATTTCATGTTGCAATAAAAACCGACCAACACCCTTGCCTCGTCCTACGCGGCAGGGGCGCCTTTATATTCAAATAACGAAGTCACCGACGAATTCGTGTGAATTCGTTTGATTGCTTCACCCAAAAGTCCAGCGACCGAAACGGTCGTGATTTTGACCCCTTCGAACGCAGGGCGGAGAACACTATCAGTCGTGATGAGTTCGTCAATAGCAGAGTTTCTCAGTCGGTCTATTGCCAGTTCGTTCAGAATCGCGTGAGAAACACAGGCGAAAATCTTCTCGGCACCCATCCTCTTCATCATGGCCGCCGCGGTGCAAAGCGTTCCTGCCGTCTCTGTCATGTCGTCCACCAGGAGGATGTTCCGGCCTGTGATATCTCCAATCACCGTGATGGTGTCCACTTCGGTGGGGCTCTTTCGTTGTTTGGCGACGATGGCAAGCCCGGCGCCCAAAACTTGGCTGTAGCTGTGCGCCATCTTCAACCCTCCCACATCAGGGCTCACGACCACCAGGTTCGGGAGATTCTTGCTTTGGATGTAGGAAAACAGAGCTGGAGCCGCGTATAAGTGATCCACTGGGATGTCAAAAAACCCTTGGATCTGCTGGGCGTGTAGGTCCATCGTCAAGACGCGATGGGTTCCGGCCGCCACCAGCAGGTTGGCCGTCAGCTTGGCGGTGATCGGAACGCGAGGTTGGTCCTTCCGATCCTGACGCGCGTAGCCGTAGAAGGGCATCACCGCTGTGATTCGGTTCGCGCTCGCCCGGCGAAGGGCGTCAATCATGATGAAGAGCTCCATCAAATTCTGGTTGGTGGGAGGGCTTGATGGCTGGACGACAAAGACATCCGCGCCGCGGACATTTTCCTCAATCTTGACGAAAGTCTCCCCGTCTGGGAAGGGGCTGACGGTGCATTTGCCGAGTTCGATTCCTATGGAGGAGGCGATGGCGTGGGCCAGGGCGGGGTTGGCGTTGCCGCAGAAAAGTTTCACGGTCTTGGAATGCGCATTGTCGACCGCCGGATCAACAGCTGAGTTCAGCTCCGGAGATCATTGTTCGGCAAAAGAAAAACCCCACCCGGCTGGGTGGGATTCTCGCCTGCTCTCCTCCCACTCTAACGACGATGTTTCTTCGGGCAAGATGAATCTATCAACCGGTTTTGGTGGAGTTCATCCTCGAAGAACGAATCTTGAAGAAGCACTGTACGTCCCCCCAACAAGCGTCCCCGTGGCAGGTTCGAGCCACGGTTTCGACGAAACCCTTTCAAGGACTCGCGCAGTTCGTCCGAGGGGGGCTGACCGGAATTAAGCCAAGGGGGAAGGTCTTTTCCAGGAGGGGTGCCCGGGGAAGTTACCGTGAAAGCGGCGTCAGCCGTGATTCTTGGTTGCCAAGCCCGACAACCTCTCACGAGCTTCGATCACACGGCGAACAGCCTCGGACGAGGTGGAGCCGGTGGCCGTGAGATGCCCCATTTTTCTCCCGGGCCGCGGCTCGCGTTTGCCGTAGAGATGCAGTTTGACGACGGGATCTTCAAGCGCCGCCGACCAGTCCGGCTCCCCATTGTCCCAAAGGTCTCCGAGAAGGTTGCTCATGGCCGCCGGCCGAAGCAAGGTGGTCGACCCAAGGGGGAGGCCGCAAACCGCTCTGATCTGTTGTTCGAACTGGCTGGTGACGCACGCGTCGATGGTCAAATGGCCGGAGTTATGGACTCTGGGCGCCAGTTCGTTGATGAGAATCTGATTGTCTGAGGTCAGGAACATTTCGACGGTCAGAACGCCTACGACGTCGAGCGCGTCCAAGATCTTTCCGGCTAAGTTGAGCGCGTCGCGTTCGACGGATGGATCAATGCCAGCCGGAGCCACGGAAATGTCCAGAATATGACGTGCGTGGGTGTTTTCAAATACCGGGAAGGCTTCGAAATGGCCATCCACCATGCGCGCTCCAACCACGGAAAGCTCCTTGGCGAAAGGAACAAAACGTTCGTATATGGCGGGGGCTTCGGAAATGGAACGCCAAGCCGGCGCCAGCTCCGCTTCCTTAGAGAGTTTGAATTGTCCCTTCCCATCGTAACCGAAGTCGGCGGTTTTCATCACGCCTGGCAGACCCAGATCCACCGCAGCCTTCCTGAGGTCTTCCAGGGAAGAAATCGCCCGAAAAGGCGTGACAGGAAACCCTTGGTTCTGAAGAAAAGTTTTCTCTCGGAGCCGGTTCTGAGTCAGGGTGAGTACGCCGCCGCTGGGTCGGACAGGAACGTGTTCGGCAGCGGTGGAGGTAGCCTGGGAGCAAACGTTTTCGAACTCGAACGTCACCACATCCACGGCGTTCGCGAACGTCCGGATCGCTTCCAGGTCGTGGTAAGCAGCGACGTAATCCTTGTCGGCGACCGAGGCGGCGGGCGCTCCGGTTTCCGGGGAAAAGATATGGACGCGGTAGCCGAGCGAACGGGCGGCGAGCGCGAGCATGCGACCGAGCTGACCGCTTCCAAGGATGCCGATGGTGGAGCCGGGGAGGATGGCAGGAGGGCGGCTGGGAATCATCGTGGGCATTGGCGGGTTCCTGATTTTGATCATGAACCTGGGGTGGGAGCCGCGAGCACCCGGTCTGTTTGGGTAGTGCGGAAAAGCTCATAGGCTTCCCGGTAGCGAGGGTATTTGTTCCCGAGCATAGCGGTCGCCAGGAGGGCCGCATTGATGGCGCCAGCCTTGCCGATAGCCAGAGTGCCAACGGGAACGCCTGCCGGCATCTGCACGATCGAGAGCAAGGAGTCCAATCCGTGGAGAGCTTTTGATTCCACCGGCACACCGAGCACGGGCAAGACTGTTTTTGAGGCGGTCATCCCAGGCAGATGAGCGGCCCCTCCCGCACCAGCGATGAGGATTTCCAGCCCGCGCGCGCAGGCTGCTCCCGCGTATTCAAACAACAGATCGGGCGTCCGATGCGCGGAGACGATTCGTGTCTCAAATGGCACGCCCAGCTCCTGGAGCTGCGCGGCCGCGTGCTGCAGGGTCTCCCAGTCTGACTGGCTTCCCATGATGATTCCCACCAACGGATTGGCTTGGTTTGCCATACGAGTTCGGGCTTCTTTGTAACGTCTCCACGGGGCGGACGTCCAGTTATGATATGGGATGTTGAGCTTGGAAGCCAAGCGTGTAACATAAACTGGAATGGAAGCAAATAAATCAGCGAACGCCCGTCTGGTTGCCGCGTTCTCGGGGGCGGGCGGATACGGGGATCCAGCCTCCGTCGACGCCCTTGTGGCTTCCGCCCTCAACTCGCTGGCTTTGCCTGAGGGTTTTGTGAGGCCAGGCGATCGGGTGGTATTGAAGCCAAATTGGGTGAAGGAGCATGACGAACGCCGCCCCGGTTCCTCCAGTTGGGAGCATGTTGTGACCCACCCCTTGGTGATCGAGAGTGTTGCCCGATGGGTTGCCCCCTTCCTTCGTGGCTCGGGGTCCGTGACGGTGTGTGACGCCCCGCAGACCGATTCTTCATTCAGCCTGATCCGATCCTATTGCGGACTTGACGCGATGGTAGCCCGGCTGCGGCAGGAGTTTGCTGGGGTGCAGTTCGAGCTGCTGGATCTGCGGCCCGAGGAGTGGCAGGCCGTGGACGGGGTAACGGTCTCCAAACGCGCCCTCCCCGGCGATCCGTTGGGGAGCACCGTGGTGGCTTTAAATGCCGCGAGCGAGTTCGTTGGATTTGCTGGGTTAGGGCGCCTTTATGGAGCTTCTTTCGACATGGCCGAAACCAACACTCGCCACGCGGGTTTCCAGCACGAATACATGCTCTGCCGCACGCCCATGGACGCGGATGTGTTCATCAACCTTCCCAAAATGAAGACCCACAAGAAGGTGGGGATCACCTGTGCGCTCAAGAATCTTGTTGGCATCAACGCCAACAAGAACTGGCTGCCCCACCACACCGAAGGCACTCCCGAAGCGGGCGGCGACCAGTTCCCCGCCAGCACTGTCAAAGCGCGTTTGGAACAATCCTGGATGGGGGTTGCAAAACGGTGGCTCAAGAACAAACCTTCCCTCTCCAGGGCGTTTGTTCCCCTGAAGAAGTTTGGGCGCCTCTACTTCGGCGACACTCAGTCCGTCGTGCGCTCAGGCAACTGGCACGGAAATGACACCTGTTGGCGCATGGTTTTGGATCTCAACAAATGCCTTTTCTTCTTCGGTGGCGACGGTTTGCCCCGAAGGAATCAAGCGCGTTACCTGGCTGTGGTCGACGGAATCGTGGGAGGGGAGGGAAACGGCCCCATGTCGCCGGACGCAGTCCCATGCGGCACAATCATTGCCGGGGTTCATCCGGCGGCTGTCGATTGTGTCGCCGCGGAGCTCATGGGTTTTGACTGGCGCAAGGTTCGTCTTTTGAGGGCGGCCTTCGAGCTGAAGGAACTCAACTTCACCGGCTTTGCGCCTGAGGAGATTCGCGTCCTCTCCAACAATCCTTCCTGGGACGGCCCCTTGGGCCAGATGACGAATACCTTTCATTTCAAGCCGCATTTTGGTTGGACGGGCGCTGTGGAACGGAACGCCAGGAGTTTGGTGGCATGAGCCTGGAGGACCGACTCTATCCGCTTCTGGGGATCTACGAGAAACTACCCCTGCCGTTGAAGCGCGGCGCGGGCAGGCTTTACAGGATGCTGCCCGACCACTTTCGCTTGGGACGGCATTATGCCGGGTTTGTCGCCCTCGCCGAATCGGGCCGATTGGCGACTCCAACAGAACTTTTGGATTATCAAACGGTCGAGCTGCGCCGGGTGATCGGGCACGCCGCGGAGTCCTGTCCTCTTTACAAGAAACGCTTCGAGAGTGCGGGGTTTGATCCGCGGCGCTTGGGTTCTCCGGAGGACTTGAGCCGATGTCCTCTCTTGGAAAAACAAGATCTCATTGATTTTCGGGAGGACCTCGCGTCCACCCGCATTCCTCGGTCGCAACGGCTTTACATCACGACAGGAGGATCCACGGGCGTCCCGGTGGGATTTTATCTACACCGGGGCATCAGCCGACCCAAGGAACAGGCTTTTCTTGAGGCCCTGTGGCGGCGGGCCGGATACACTGCGGGCGCACGCATCGCGGTCATCCGTGGTCATGTGGTCAATCCCCGTTCACACGGGCGCATCGCTTCCTACGACGCCACGCGAGATTGGTTGATGCTCTCCTCCTACCACCTTACCGAACCGCGTCTTCCGGAGTATCTCGAGGAGATTGAGCGTTTTCGACCCGACCTCTTGCACGCGTATCCTTCGGCAGCGCTGCAATTGGCCGAGTATATGGAACGTTCCGGTCAACTTTGGAGGACCCCCATCAAAGCGATCCTTTGCGGGTCCGAGCGTCTAACGATTCCTCAAAAACGACTTCTTGAGAGAGTTTTTCGATGCCGGGTTTACCGGTGGTATGGCCACTCCGAACGCGCCGTCTTGGCGGGGGAGGGAACGGCCAGCGAGTGGTTCTATTTCTGGCCCCAATACGGCTATGTCGAGTTTGGACCACCCGACGATCAGGGGTTGCAGGAGGTTATCGGAACCTCATTCCACAACCTCGCGATGCCGTTGATTCGATATAGGACAGGCGATTATGTGCGGGTTGCGGACCCTTCTCGGGATGGGCCCGCCGAGTTTCCATGGCCTGCGGCCACCGAAATTGCCGGGCGCGAGCAGGAGTTTCTCGTCAGTGCCGAGGGTAGAAGAATCTCCCTGACCGCATTCAACATGCATGATGCTATCTTCGATCATCTTTATGCGGTTCAGTTTTTTCAGGAGCAGCCGGGGATCGCGGAGTTTCGATATGTGCCGAGCCCAAGCTTCCACAAATCACGGCTTCTTTCGATCGAGGCGGGCATCCGGCGAAAACTGGGGGATGACTTCCAGATTGCTTTGCGAGAGGTCGGGGAGACCGAAAAGACGGCCCGGGGAAAACACCGATGGCTGGTTAGCCGATTGCCTTAGAATCTCCCCCAGATTTCCGCAAAAGCCAAGGTCCGTCGGGCGTCCACTGTGTGGTAGGGCTTGTGATTATCCCGAGATTTCAGGAAACTTCCCTCACCTGTGAAGCAAATCGCACAATATCAGGACGGTCGACTAGAACTTCAGGAAGTCTCGTGCCCCGTCCCGCCCCCCGGAGGGATTCTAGTCCGCACAACGCACAGCGTGATCAGTGTGGGGACTGAGAAAATGAAGGTGGAGCAAGCTCGGATGAACCTGCTCCAGAAGGCCAGAGCGCGTCCCGATCAAGTGCGCAAGGTGCTTGAAACAGCTCGGAATCTGGGCTGGCGAAGCGCCCTTGAGAAAGTGAGGAACCGGCTCGAAACGCCCACGCCTCTTGGCTATAGCGCCTCAGGAATCGTGGTGGAGGCACACCCCGAAAACACCCGGTTCCGGGTCGGCGACAGGGTGGCGTGCGCTGGAGCGGAATGCGCGTTCCACGCTGAGTTTTTGGCGGTTCCCGATTTGCTAGCCGCGAAAGTTCCCAATGGCGTCGAGAGCTCAGACGCGGCGTATTCCACACTTTGCGCCATAGCCCTTCAGGCGGTCCGACAGGTTGAACCCCGGATCGGGGACCGGGTCCTAGTGATGGGGCAGGGGTTGGTGGGACTTCTCGTGACCCAGATTCTGACCGCCGCCGGCTGCCGCGTGATGGCCGTGGATCTTTTCGAAGGTCGTCGTCCATTTTCGGAAGCCATGGGCGCCGAGGAAGTGGTGATTCTTGCGAAGAACGACTTCGCGTCGGC
>CANLCA010000062.1 GCA_947487925.1 Verrucomicrobiales bacterium
AGGGAGATACCCGATCCGCGCCTTCGTTTGCACGTGCCGTGGAGAGCGGCCAAAAACCTCAATGTGGCCCTTGGTCGGATACAGCAGCCCCAGCATCATTTTGACGGTTGTGGACTTCCCCGAACCGTTCGGCCCAAGCAGCCCAAACACCTCGCCCCGCCGGACCTCGAAATCGACGTTGTCCACCGCGCGCGCCTTCGGGCGTCCCCAAAAATCCTTGAAAACCTTGCTCAGACCGCGAACCGAAACAACGACCTCGTTCGTTGGTGACGAACCGGTCGAGGTGGAGGAAGCGGTGGCGGTCGACATAAATGGTAGCGGAGATACTTTAGGCGGCGCTGTTACGGTTGAATCACATCCAATAGGTCAGGTTGGTTCTAGTGAATCCCTGGGAACATCAAACCGGCCGAGGCGATAGCTGCGGTCGAGTTGCCGGAGCGGCCTCCCGTGGAGCGGCGCTCCCAGAACGAGGACCCACCGATGCGTTGATAGATTGCTGATCCTCTCCCTGCCGGACGAGGCGGAAGCTGTTGAGAACTACCAGAACGCCGCCCGCTACATGCAACAAAGCCGCCACAAGCGGATGAATTATGCCAAAAATCGCCAGCGTCAGGCCGCCTAGCACAAAGAGGATCCCAAGCAAGAAATTCTGATTGATCACGGAGCGCGTCTGACGCGATAGGCGGATCAGGAACGGAAGTCGACGCAGATCGTTATTCATCAACGCTATTGTCGCGCTGTGGATGGCCACTTCGCTGCCGGCTGCGCTCATGGCAATACCAATATCCCCCGCCGCCAGCGCGGGCGCGTCGTTCACGCCATCACCCACCACCGCAACACGGTAGCCTTTGGCTTTCATCTGGCGCACGTATTCGACTTTGTTTTGAGGCAGGCATTCCGCAACCACCTCCTGACAACCAATCTCCCGGGCAACGCGCGCCGCGACCGGTTGGCGATCTCCTGAAACCATCGCGATGCGACGCACCCCTGCCTGGCTCAGTTGCTCCAACGATTCGCGCGCCTCTGCCCGTGTCTGGTCCTGCAGGCCTATCCACCCCACAAACGCACCCTCGCAGGCCACAAATACCAGGCTGAAGCCCTCGGTCTCGTTCAGATCCACGGACTTCATGAAATCCTCCGAAACACCGGAGTCCCGCAACCATTGGGCGCGGCCGATCACGACGACGCGCCCGTCCACCTGGGCTCGGATCCCGCGTCCAGCCGTCTCCTTAAATTCCTTGGGCTCTCCAACCGAAACACCGACTTCCCCGGCGAGCGTCAGCATGGCTTTGGCGGTGGGATGGTTGCTGTATCGCTCCGCAGTTGCCGCCAATCGCAGTAACTCGGCAGGTTTCACGTCTCCCACTGGCGCCAGTCGGCTGACAGCCAACTTCCCGGTGGTCAGAGTACCGGTCTTATCAAAAACAAAAGCATTCAAACGCGCTGCGAGCTCGATATCGCCTACATTTTTGATGAGGATCCCGAGACGAGCTGCTGAGGAAAGCGCCGCCACCATGGCGGTCGGCGTGGCCAGGATGAACGCGCAGGGACACGCCACGACCAGCACCGCTATCACCCTCTGCAGATCCATCGTGAACGCCCATGTCAAGGCGCCTATCAAGAGCACGAGGGGTGTGTAAAAACCCATGTAACGATCCACGATCCGCATGATCGGCAACTTGGTCTTCTCGGCCGCCAAAATCAGCTCCCGCACGCGACCCAGCGTGGTGTCCTGCCCAGCACGGGTTACCCGGACCTCCAGCACACCGGTCAAATTCTGTGTGCCGCCGAAAACCTCGTCGCCAACTTTTTTGTCCACAGGCAACGATTCGCCCGTGATGTTTGCTTGATTCAATGAACCCTCACCCGACACAATAGCGCCGTCAGCCGGCATGTTGTCGCCAGGACGCACACGGATCACATCCCCAACTCGCAACTCGCTCGAGGGCACCTCTTCTTCCCCGGTCTTGCTGATGCGCCGCGCCTTGCTCGGCGTCAATTTGATCAGGGACTCGATCGACGCCCTCGCCCCGTCTGCGGTGCGCGTCTCAATGATATCCCCCAGCAGCATCAAGAACGCGATCAACCCCGCCTCCTTGTAGTCCCCTGATGAAAAGGCGGCCAGAACCGCCAGCGCCACAAGTTCGTTGGTGCTCAATACCCCGCGACTCAAATCCTTGATGGCCGTCCAGACGATGGGGTAGCCGAGAATAATGGCTCCGACCATCGCGCTCAGATCATCGATGGTGTTCGTCGCGTCGGTGCTCCAATGAATAACAAAAGCGTTCAGAATGAAAACGAGCCCCACCACAGTCTGGGGCAGACGCACCGGAGCATGGACGTGATCGTGGCCGCAGCTTGAGCAATCCTCGTGCTTGTGATCATGGTGATGCCCGTGATCATGATCATGATCATGATTGTGCCCATGCCCGTGGCTGTGATCATGCCCTGTTTGGTCGTGCTGGTCTGGTTTGGACGCCGCTTGCATAACGCGTTGAGAGAAAGTGTCGAGGATGAAGGTCTTTTCAGGGATTCTGCGGGGCCGCGGCGGTTTTCTGCGGCTCCCGGCTGAGCTGAAGCCGGAGCTGTCGGCGGGAGCCGTCGGCGCGCCGGGTCATAAACAGCTTTTCCTGGGAATTCGTGAACACCCGTTGCAGTGCCTCTGTCCGAGCCACCTCGGCAAAGAGGCCCGGATTCTTATTGTAGTTGGGCAACTGTTGCACAAAATAAGCAGCCTCCGAAGACACCGCCTGAACCAATCGATTGCTCGTTGTGATCCCCTCCGAGATCAAGGCTTGAGCCTCTCCGATTGCCTTGCGAGTGATCTCATCACGAGTCCCCTGGGCTTCGTTGATCTGCTTGCTGCGCTCCTGCTCGGCCGCGAGCACGGCATCAAAAGCTTTTCGCACTTCGAGCGGAGCCGAAGTCTCCACTTCGCTCGGCTCCAGAGTGACTCCGAGCTGGTAACGTTCCACCCCTTCCTGCACCCGGGTCAGAACCGCTTCCTTGAACGAAGTCTTGTTTTTGTAGATGGCGTCGTCAGCGGTAAATCGGGCAGAAGCGTGATACAAAGCGTTGTTCACCACGTTCTCGAACAGGTTGGTGAATGTGGAGAACTGGAAGGCGTATTGCAGAGGATTTGAAATCCGGTACTTCACGGTGGCCCTGACATGCAGGGTATTCCCGTCTGATGTGAGCGTGTAACCATCCACGCCAGGCCTCAGGTAAGGCAAGGCAACCGGTTCCAACCCCTGGGCCAGTTCATCGGGTGAAATCGCATACCAACCCGCCGTGGAAACTACCTGGTGGCTTTGTCCCACGGGCACCCGGACAATTTCGTCCACCGGGTAAGGAAACGACCAGTGCAACCCGGGTTTCAAGAGCTGATCCGCCCCGGTGCCTCGAGGCACCCCAAACCGGAGCACGACCGCCACTTCGTTTGGGTTCACCGTGAAAATGCCGGAACCGAAAAACAGCAACACCAGACCGAACATCAAAACTTTGATGAGCCTGAAGCTGCTGCTCAAGGCCTCGGAGAGGGCTTGGGTGCCAGCATCCTCGACGGGTTCAGGCGTCGCCGGAGGGGGCGCCGCCCCACCAGGCTGACCGGAAGATCCAGCCAAATTCAGGTTGAGATCCGGTGTGGGCGAAATCGGGGTCTGAGCCATGGCAACGAATCTAGTTTTTCAGGGTAGCTTGGCGCCTGCGGACGGGGCGCGATTGAGCATGTTGAACGGAGGAGTCTGATCGTCCAGAATCAAAGTCGTCCGATCTTTCAACGACGCCTCCAGCGCCTTCAATTGGAGCAGGTAGATGGCGAGCGAGGGATTCTGTTGAAATGCGGCATAAGATTCCGCCGCCTTCGCATCCGCCTGCCCTTTGATGACGGTGGCCTTTGCCTCTGCGTCCGCCAGAATCTCCTGTCGTTCGCGGTCCGCTTCCGCACGAATTTGAATGGCTTGAGCGTCCCCTTCGCCGGTAAATTTCTTGACCAACCTCTGCCTTTCTTCCCGCATTCGCTCGAACACTTTGCCAGTGATGCTCTCGGGCAGTCCGAGCTGCTTGATGCCGAGCATGGAGACTTCAATGCCATAATTGGACTTCGCGTGCGGTCGGATGATGTCGAGCATTTCCTTCTCGATGAGGGTCAACCGCACCGCGGTTGGATCCGGCGAGATGAGATCACCGAACGGGTGCTGTCCTATGACGCCGTTCTTGGCGTCACGAACCAGGTTCTCCAGGCTCTGCTCCGCCCGCGTCACGTCGCCGCGGTCGAACCGGGCCAGAAACATCTGGGGATCGATGATCTTCCAGCCCACGTAGACAGTGACCTGGACGTTCCGTCCGTCCTTGGTCGTGGTTTGTTCAAATTTCTTTTCAAAATTCGCGAGCCGCTTGTCGAAACGGTAGACGTTGTTGATTGGATAGGGCATGCGGAAATAAAGCCCGGGCTCGGTGATGCTCCGGGAGTACTTGCCAAAAGTCGTGACCACCGCCACCTGGGTCACTCGGACCTGGAAAGCAAAAAGCATGAAGGTGAAGATGAAGATTAAGACCCCCCCAGCGATCAGCGTAATTGGATTTCGTTTCATAGCCAGTTCAACAATCTGCAACAATTCTAAATTTCAATTCAACTCAAGGAAGCGGTCATCATCACTTTTTGGTGGGTGGCAGAGCCACCGGCACATCCAACAAATCGGGTCTCAATTTGTCTTCCAGGTTCATTAGGATGATGTCCTCGGTATTGGTTGCCATGAGCAGGTACTTGCGAGGAGCCACAACGGCGCGGGAGAGGCTTTCGAGGTAGGTCCGCTGCATGAAAACCGATGGGGACGCCTGATAAGCCGCCAGCTGATTAGTAAAGCGACCGGCCTGTGCCGCCGCGGCCGAAATCTTTTGTACCCTGTAACCCGCCGCTTCGCTCAGTAGCTTCGCCGCCTCTGCATGGGCCTTTGGAACAGTCGATAGTTTATAGCCTTCCGCCGCCAAGATCTTCGCTTCCTTCTCCTGGATCGCCCCGATCACCGCTTCATAAGCCGCAGCGACCTGGATCTGCTTGTTCCCCACGGGAGGATGGATGTCCTGCAGGCCCACGAGTAGAATTTGAACTCCCAGATCCTCTTGCTCTGAGGCTTTTTTCTGAATGCGGGCTTGCAGTTCCTTTGAGGCGGCAAGCCGCCCCGCGGACATGATCTCATCCATGTCCACGCTCAGAAAATAGTTCACGATTTCCCGGGTAGCGATGCGCTCGAGCAAATCGCTCGGATTCGAATGGTTGTAGGCCCACGCGTAATAGTTGGTCACGATGTACTGGACAGGAATGCTGGCCGTCAACAGGTTGACCGGAACCGCTTGATCCGCTCCCGCTTGCCCTGCCTGTTCGATCTGCGAGCGGCTGGCGACCAAAAAGGGCACCTCTTCCTTGTTGTGACTTCTGGTCCAACTCAGGGTTTTTTCCTTCTCCTGGTCTGGATCGGGCACAAAACCCACGTTGAAACGACGAATGCTGGCGGTCGGCCATCGATGCACTTGATCGATTGGCCATGGAAGTTTGAAATGGAGGCCCGGCTCCAGCAGGTTCCTTCCGCTGACACGCTGACCGAACCGCTCCAAGAGCGCCTGTTCGTGGGGTTCCACCACCACCACTGTCGTGGACAATCCAAGAACTCCAAACTGCAACAGAACGATCCAAGCCAGGGCTTTCTCCAGAAACCGATAAAACCAGGTCTCAGAAACCTTGAAACCAAACTGATAATCCAACGCCTGGGCCGCTGTCTTGAAAATGCCAGCGGGCTGACCTAGGAGCCCGACCAGACGGCTTTCGTAGAGCAATCTTGCTTCCTGCCCCCGCACGCGAGGACGATACAGCTCTAAAAGCAGGCCGATGGCTGTCTCCAAGGCGGCCAAGCCAAGCAAGATGCACAACGCCCGAGCCCCATACAGATCCACAATGGGAACCCGAAACCACACCGCGGCCTCGGTGAGCGCTCCGCCCAATGAAATCGCGGCGCCCAACAACAAATAGCCCGCGCCGGGTCGCACCAGCAGGGTTCCGCCAAACCTCGCGAGGTTCGCAGAATATCTGCCGAACAGGAACAACCCGAGCGCCAGCATCCCAAAAACGGCCATCGCGAACGAGGCCTTCCCAATCGGCGGAGGATCGGTCGTGATGTTCCTCCAAAGGAAGAAACCCGCACCGCCCTGCAACAAAAACAGAAATACCGTGAAAATCGGGACCATCCATTTGTCGAACTGTTCGCGCGAGTGTTGAGCCGGAAATGTCTCCCCTGCCCCCTCACCAAAAAGCGTCGAACCTCCCTTCGACTTCATCAACTCGTCGAACTCGAGTTTCTCAAGCTGCTCCCTCGTGCGGAGCCGCATCTGAAAATAGCTGACCAAGGCCACCAGGAATCCCAGCGCTAAAAAGACGGCTCCGGCCTTGCCCGTCTGCGTGCCTGCATGACGGCTCGTAGCCCCAGTCACAACCGCCCCTGCCAGCAGCAGCAGCCAGTTGATGAATCCAACACGTTGAAGGTTTAGGTCCATTGCTCAGTGAAAAAACAGATTCCGATTAGTTCAGTTCAACTCCCGGTCCTCGAACAGGATCAGCGCGAAAGAAAGCGACGCCACCAAATAACAAACCACATACCCAAAAGCCTTCCCAATATAACTCCATGGGATCGACTTCTTGTTCTCCAACGCGTCGGCGAGCCACAGCAGCTGCCAGTTCGGCAAGGCGGTGTAGCAAACCGTAGCCCACAAGGACCCCCGGTCAGCAGGCCGACCAAAGAGGTAATCTGACATCAACCCGAGGAGAAAAAAAGCGGAGCAAATAGCCAGGGTCGGGATCATCTCCAGTCGCGTGGAACAGGCGATGGCCAAACTCGCCAAGATCAGCAGCGCAAACAAAATCAGCACCCCGGCAGGGACTAACTTCCAATCCACTTTCGAATCCGGAGTGAACATGCTGGACTCCTTGCTCACGAGGAAGGCGATGACCGCAAAGGCTAACGTCGAGCACAGCAGCACCGACCATACCGCATCCGCCACGAATGGGCGATTCAAGAAATAGTTGCTCAGTCCCGCGGCCCCATAGGCCAGGGCGAGGAAACCAAAAAAAATCCAGCTCGATTGCGTGTCGGCCGAACCGTAGGCATCATACGCCATGCGGCTGGCGAGCAATACTCCGATCAGATTCGCATAACTCAGAACCGTCAGAGCCCCTGCCAGCCCCACGTACTTGGCGAGCAGAAACCGGGCTCTCCCAACAGGCTTCGAGAGCACCGCCAAGGCTGTCCCTGAGCGAATTTCGCTGGCGACCGACGACGAGGCGCTCAAAACCGCTCCGAACAAACCTGAGAGCAGCATCACAGCCAGGGCGCTGGTCTTCACCATCGCCTGATCCTCCCCAAAACCAAAATAAGGAACTATCGCCAGAAAGACGCTAAAACTCATGGAACAAGTCAGCAACAGCAGGAAAACCGGCTGCCTCACCAGCTCCATGAAAGCGTTGACCGCTATGTTATTAAATTGCCGCATTCCAATACCAAAAAACCATACCCTGATTCAATTCACAACCACCCCGACAAGGTAAACCTTTTGACGGGTGGCGAGAGAGGTTACGTTGCCACGGCTTGAATGCAAATCGGAATTGCAACCCGGGAAACCATCGTCAAAACCGCCCGGACCCCGCCCCCATCGAAGGTCGTCGGCACCTTCCATCCCCTCCGTTAACAAAACCTCAAAAACAGACCTCTTTAGCTTCCTCCAAGTCAGTCTAATAATCGCGACTATCCTGTTCACGTGGCCTTCGTGCCGTCACCGTCTTGGATGCGGCCGGACGTTACGGAAAAACTTTCTGAGTGTGAATGTGCGTTTGACGGCACAGCATTTCAGTTCAATCCTAGCCCGCAGACCAACTCAATCATTTTGGAAAGGTTTTAGCTTGGCCCTGTCCGCCCGTTTGTGTTTCGTTTTTCTCTCGAAGAGTTTACCTGACTCCCATCATGCCCCGTATCATTCTCCTCACCGGTGGACACACCGACCCCGGCCGCGCCAAAACCGCCGTCAATCTCATCCGCTATAAGCCTTCTGAAATCGTCGGCATCTTGGATCCTACTCATGCCGGTCAATCCTGCCAGTCGATCTTCGGGCTCGGAGGCGATATCCCCATCGAGGCCTCCTACGACGCCCTGCCTCCCGCTGACACCGTCGCCATAGGGATCGCTCCCTCGGGCGGCAAGTTGCCCCCCGATCTCCGTGCCCAGGTGCTGGAGGCAATCCAGAGAGGACTGAACCTGATCTCAGGCCTCCACCAGTTCTTGTCTGAGGACCCCGAGATCGCCGCCAACGCCGCCGCACAGAACGTCACGATCTGGGATGTGCGCAAAACTTTGGAACGAGAGGTGGCGAATCGAGTGGGCATCGATGAACGGTGCCTGCGCATCCACACAGTTGGGCAAGACTGCAACGTGGGCAAGATGGTGGTCAGCCTCGAACTCACACTGGCGCTTCAGAAGCAAGGTCACGACGCCCGGTTCGTGGCGACGGGTCAGACCGGCATCATGATCGAAGGCAGCGGATGCCCGATCGACGCCGTTGTCTCAGACTTTGTCAACGGGGCAGCTGAAAAACTGGTCCTCGCCAACCAGCAACACTCGATCCTGTTGATAGAAGGCCAGGGAAGCCTCGCGCATCCGCGCTATTCGGCGGTCACCCTTGGGCTCCTGCACGGATGCCAGCCGGACGGTCTGATTCTTTGCTACGAAATGGGCCGCGAGCACGTCGCTGGCATGGAGGGTGTTCCTCTGAAATCCCTGGCCGCCTACAGATTCCTTTACGAGACGATGGCTAGCCTGATGCACCCTTGTCGGGTCATAGGAATCGCCATGAACAGCCGGCGATACACCGACGAGCAGGCGGACGAAGAGCGCCAGCGTTTGCGTCGGGAACTGGGACTCCCGATCTGTGACGTACTCCGGCACGGCACGGAGGAGCTCGCTCAGGCAATCCTGCACCGAGGGTGGGAGATCGGAAAACTTTCCAAGGATCATCTTTGAGCAAGTCGGTAGAAGATGGAGACGGGTGGGCCCCAAATCCGCTAGTGGTGCGACCGAGCACTATCCTGCAAGTTCAACGCCTCGATGCGTGTCCGACGTTTGGAAGTGTTCTCCCCCGGGAACCATTGCAGCTCCACCGCATCCGGTTACAATACCTTTTCGAGATACACCACGTCCTCAAGAGGGTTCGAGCAATAAGGGGAGATCTCGACAAAGCGCAGGGATGAGTAGAGCTCGAGCGCAGGTCGAAGACGCCGCAACGTGTCCAATCGAATCACGCGATACCCGATGACGCGTGCTTCAGCGAGGCATTGCATCGCCAACTGCCGCCCAAGACCCCTCCCCTGGAAATCAGGGCGCACAGACAAACGTTTCATCTCACAAACCTCCGCCTCCAGCCGTCGTAAGGCCACGCAGCCAGCCCATCTTCCCGCCACCTTCGCCAGCCATAAGCGCCCGTGAGGAGGCGCATAATCGCCGGGCAACCCTGCCAGTTCCTCTTCAAACCCCTGGAAGCAAAGGGACACCCCAAGCCCGCGCGCATACTCGCGAAATAGCTCCCGCGCTGCTTCCAACTCGTCCTCGCTCGCGGCCACAACGATCTCAAATGAAGGATCACTCATGCAAAAGAATGAAAAGGACCTGAGTCAAACGGGCTGACAATACCCAATCCCCAGCATTTATAACAGGGAGCACTCAACATCCCAAATCCTCGCCTAAGCGGCGGGACGAAAAAAAATCCGGGGGGGGTGCCTAGAGGGGGTATCCGGAAAATCGCAATCCCTCCATTTTCCTCGGTTAAGCCCTATAAAATCGTTGTAAGTGGCTCTTGTGTACAGGGTTTCACATGG
>CANLCA010000063.1 GCA_947487925.1 Verrucomicrobiales bacterium
CACGTATTTTTCATCGAATTTGACCTGATACCGTTCCAGCAACCTCCGGTATTCATCTTGAAATGTCATCTTCTGGTGATGCCGCGCCTGGTCGCGGATGTAGGTCACGACCGCATCCGCATCCGACTGGCTGACGGAAAAAAGCTCCATATCCGGACTGCCAATGAAAATCCGAAGAAGCCGTTCCCATGCTTTTGATCCATTTGGAGGAACTGGTTTTCACGGTTTCAACTACATCGGCAACCGTGCGCGTGCGCGACAGGCCTAGGAACAAATGAACGTGGTCTTCCACGCCGCCAACCTGCAACGACGGGCATCCGATATTGTCGAGCACTCCGGCGAGGTAGGGATGCAATTCAGTCTGGATGGCCGGCGTGAGAACGCGTTCTCAATGTTTGGTGCTGAACACCAGATGAATCAGGATGCGGGACAATGATTGGGGCATCGTGGCGTGGGGTTATCGCGGCCATTCAGGCCGCATGAATCGCCGAACGGAAACCCAGCCCGTTGGGCTGGGCTGAGGGATGATGGCCCGTTGGGCCAGTAGAGCCATGCGGCCCATTGAGTCTGGCCCAACAGCCTGGGTGATGCAGAATCAACCAACCTCCTCACCCCAACGGCACGATAAACAAAACCTTCTCTGTTGATACCGCTTATTTTGTCGGCGAATAATCCGTCGGGACCAGGAACTCAGATTTCACACCGCCTTGGATCGTGAGAGAGCCGCCGGCCTCTTTTTCGCTGGCCTCGCGCGCTGATTTCCATGCGGGATCCTTGCCGAACTCACCAAATGACGCTTTGGCCGCATCCTGCGATTTGTGGGTCAGGAAGTAGAGCAAGGTGCGATCGGCGTTCGGTTGGCCCGCCATTTTGTGAAAGTAACCTTGGTTGCCGATGCCGTGCTTTGTAAAGAGCTTGAGCGTGTGATCGCGGAACCGGGCGTCGAGGTTGGACAGCTTCCCTTCGGGCGTTGTGTAGGTGCGTATTTCGAACACGCCGCCGTGAGAGAGATCGCCCGTCTTCACAGCGGGGGAATAATCGGTGGTTTGCAAAAACATCTGTTCCACTTTCGAAACAATCGGTCCGTTCGCCTCGGTGCTTTTTTGGGCGGCCTTCCATTCTGGGTCCGCGAAAAACGCCTTCCAGGAAGTCTCGCGGGCCTCACGGCTGGGATAGGAAAGGAGATAAACCAATTTGTGCTCCTTGTTGTCGATGGGGACCCAATACCCCACGTTACCGATTCCGTGCTTCGTGAACAGCTTCAGTGTGTGGTTGCGGAACCGCGCATTCAGGTCCTCAAGGCGGCCCGGGGGTGAATAATAAATCCGCATCTCATAGCAGATGGACGCGGGTTTGTCGGCGGCGGTGGCGGTATGCCCTGCAATCGACACGAGCGCGAGGGTCATCAATCCGGTGAGGAAAGGAAAACTATTCATGATCATCCTATTGCTGCGGAACGTTCTGCCGGTGTCAAATCAAAATGGAGACTTGCGAGAGGGTGAAGCAAGGTTATGATGGCAGGCATACCCTGGTCTCAAACCACGTCTATATGAACTCCATCGCATCCCCCTCGAGCCTTTGTCTCCCGCTCCGGCTGAAGGCTCGCCGGTCCGGGTTTACTTTAATCGAACTCTTGGTGGTGATTGCCATCATCGCGATTCTTGCCGGCATGCTTCTGCCGTCTCTGGCCAGAGCCAAGGGAAAGGCCACGCTGGTGAAGTGCCTGAACAATCAGAAGCAGCAGGGGATCGCCTACCACATGTACCAGGACGACAACAATGACTCCTACCCTGCCCACAAGGATTGGGCATCCGTGGGGGGCACAAACGGCACCTATGACGTCTATGTCGCCGCCACCAATCGTCCCTTGAACGTCTATATCCAAAGCTTGGACAGCTTTTGGTGCCCCAACGACAAGGGCGACATTTTGCGTAATTCGAAGCATTGTTTCCGGTTCTACGGGAATAGCTACCTCGTCGAATGGGGCGTGGACGCTTTCCGGGTGAAGCGTGTCACAGGGGATTCACAGGCCCCAAAGGGCTCTTACAACGGGTCGCCTATCAAGGGCTCTGAGGTCGCTCAAAAAGCGTCCTCAAAGATCATTCAAGGGGACTGGATCTGGCACGCAAACCGAGGGTTCACAGACCCGAAAAGCATCTGGCACAACTACAAAGGCCGAAGCCTGACGAGTATGCTGTATGGGGACGGACATGTCGAAGCCTACCAGTTTCCGATGAAGGAATTTCCGAACTGGATTTGGGCTCCGCCGCCCGATATTAACTGGAAGTGGTGGTGATCCTTGTGGGGGCCGTCAACGGGGTCCCCCTCGCCTCTGGCGCGGTTCGGGTTTGGCATCGCCCAGTCGGCGGATTGTCATGGCTTCCAGGTCATACCAGGCATCGCCTTCCATCCCCCTGAATTCACACAGGATTTGAACTTCTGACAAGGCGTCTGGAAGATTGAACTCCTGCTCGAGCGGTTTCCAATCAGCCGTTTCAGTGATGGGTTGAGCTGCCTTTGATCCGTTCGCGGAAAATCCTGTGCCTGGGCGGCTGTCTCCAACGTCTGCGATGATCTTTTTGGCTTTGACCCTGCCTTCGACTTTGTAGCGGCCCGAGTCAAGCCAGACTCTCGATTTCCAAGCACCGATGCTGCTGCCGCTTTTAGTGCCAAGGTGGAGGGTTGGCTTGCCGTCGAGATCCACTTTTTCCATGGACGGTTTGCCAAATACTGCCTTGGGTTCCCAAGAAACCAGTTTTGCGGTGCCGTCGGCGGCCAGCTTCAGAGGTTCGATGGGATTGGCCAGTTGTTCATCCAGGCTCAGGCAGCGGCGGGCCAGGGCTTTGCAGAAAGCCTGGACCTTTGCTTCGTGTTCCCTGACGGCGTCCGGTCCATTTTCCGCGATCACGGGTTTGAGTTTTGCAGCAATTTCCAGAACGCGATTGGTCAAGGACTCGGCTTGGAACAGGGTTTTTCGAAGCTCCCGCACGCGATCGAAGTAGCGAGTTCTGAGAGCCGGCACCTCCATGACGCCGCGTGCAACCATGCCTTCCATTCGGGGCAGGATGAGGCCTTCCGGATTCCACAGCATTTGGTCCAATCCATGGGGCATGAAGACCATCTTGTCGCGGTCCAGATCATGAAAAAGTCGCCAGTTGTTCTTGTTCAACGCGTAGCCGTCCCAGTCCCAGAGCATGATATCCATCGCGACGAAACTGAGGAACCTTTCCACATCGAGAATCTTGCCAAGCTTCTCAGTGCGGACGGCCCGATCGGATTCTTTCGCGGCCTCCGCGAGGGCTTTGCGATCCGATTGATCCGTTTCGTTTTCTCCCGAGTTGACGGAGAGATCGTCCGTGATGTCTTTCAAGAAACCGCCGTCGTAGAGATTGCCTTTCGTGTTCTTGAAGTGGCGCGCGAGGAATTGCTTGTTCCAGCCTTCAACCAGCCCATAGAGACCCAGCTTCCGACCGTTGAGAGTGACATGCGCGTGCGTGGCGCGCGGGGCCGGCACGCCCGCTTTGTTGAAGAGCTCCCTTGAAAACTGCTCACTGAGGAAAGTCGGATCTTGAACGGAGTTGTTGAGGCTCAGCTTTTGCAATCCTCGAAAGGTCTGACCGGGAACAAATTTGTCGAAGTTCAGGGTCATCGCGGGCGTGTCATCCACGGACCGGAAGCTCCCCGCGGCGCCTTTGAGATGGAGCGCGACGTTCGTGTAGACGATGGTTCCATCAGTCACGGTGACCTGGACGACGGCGCGTTCGGACTGCTGCCCGAAAGCGGGCTGTTGCCTCCTCAGTTTTTCGAGTTCCTTTTCCGGAATATCGATCTTAAGACGAGGAATCTCCACGCCTGCGAACAGTCGATCGATCTCCTCCGAATGAGAGGCTTTTGTCTTGGACTTTTTCTTCTCGGCAGCCTGGCTTGAGCCGAAGGAATGGGCGATGGCCAGGCTGAGAAGGATCAGGAAGTAACGCGACCCAATCCGGCCATGTGTTGTGCGGGGTTTCATGATCTTGTTAATCCTTTTTTTCAAATTCAGCTTGGGTGAATCGTTCGAGCTTCAGCGGGAGCGGATTGCCCCCCTGCTCCCATTGTCCTTCCAGCGCCGTTCCTTCCTTGTTCATCGTTCCTGTAAACACGGCGCGCAGCAGGTTCAATTCCAGCCGCACGTCGTTCCCTGTTTTTTTGACGCTGGTCCAGGGAAACTCGCGGGCGCCTTGGTCCACGCTGATGAGGCTTCCGGCGAACGAGGCATCCTGAGCGCGGCCAATCTTAACCTTGAGCCGCAGGATTTGGCCCTGTGCATCCAGGTTGCCTTTCCAATAGCCACGAAGGTCTTCCTTCGAGGATTTATCGGGTGTGAAAGAAAGTCCTTCTGGGAGGGCTGTCGCCGGCTTGGTGATTCGTTCCAGCTTCACTTTGACGCCTTTTCCTCCCTGTTTCCACTCCCCAGACATGGATTGGCCATCCTGGCTGAGGGAGGCTTCTATCGAGGCCTGAAACGCCTGCCACTCCATCGTGGCGGCAGGCTTTGCGTAGGTCACTTTTGTGGCCGGAATGTCGCTGGCCCCCTGGTCGATCATGTCCATTTCCGCGCTGAATCCGCCGTCCGGCAACCGTCCGATCTTGAATCCCATGCGCATGACCATGCCAGGAAAGGGTTCCAGGCTCGTTTTCCAGTATCCCCGGATGTCCATCGGTTCGTTCTTTGAGAAGGTATAGGTTTTCAGGACCTCGGGCTTGTCGGTTTCGGAGGATCGTTTGAATCTTGCCACCATCGCCTGCCCACCAGGACCCTCTTCGAATGCGCCCGCGATTTCATTTCCTTCAGCGTTGAGCTTGCCGTTGAACGCGCCCCCCATCCGTTCGAATTCGATGCGGACGTCCGGATGGTTGTAGAGAATGGCTGAGAGCGGCATGCCCTTCATCCCTTGTTCGGGAATTTCCATAAAGGCCGCGATCTTGTTATCCGCGGTTTTTGTGAGGCGGAGAATCATTTTGAACTTCCTCCTTCCGAAATCCATTCCTCCCTCCCATTTTCCGACGAGATCGAAGGCTGATGGGGAGGCGGCACGGAGGGGGAGGCTGAGCCATGCGATGAAGGCGACGAATACCAGGGAAACAAATCGGTTCATGAGTCAAGTCAGGATGAATTGGCGACACTGCGCCGCTTTTGTAGACACAGGAGAGCCACATTAGTTACGTTCCACGAGCAATCCTTGTTCCGTCTGCTCGGGAGGGGTTCTCCAGGTTTTTGGTGAAATGCAGTGGGTCTTTTGGATGCGTTGTGGCTCCGGGGATGGGTGACGTTCGCGCTCATTCACCAGATCCTCGGTTGGAGCGCCAGAGCAGGCAGATCCCGGCTCCTTGGAAGAGGAAATTTGGCAGCCAAAGGATGAAATGAGGGAGGAATTCGGGCCGGGTATCGAGGGCCATCCCAAGAATGAAAAAGCTGTAGTAAACGAGCAGCAACCCGAGGGCGATCGCGACCCCCAGGTTGGTCTCTTTGCGGTGCGAACGAACTCCTAGCGGGATGCCGACCAGAGTGAAGGCGACGCAGGCGAAGGAGAAGGAGATCTGCCGATGGATTTGGACATCGATGGGGGTGGTGGAGCGGAACCCAGAGCTTGCGGAATGAGGGAGGGCGCCGAGCTGCTGCCGCCATATCCTGCGCTCTTCGAGCAGTTGGGCGAAGCCCATGTGTTTGACGCTCACGCTGGAGGATCGAGACAGTCGTTCGAGGCTGAGCGGCAGCTCGATTTCGGCCATGTAACCGCGGGTTTCCCAGCGCTCGCTGGTTCTCTCGAGCACTTGGGCGTCAAAGAGTTTGAGCCGGAACAGATTGGTTTCTTGGAGGAGCTCGCCCCTGGCGGCGCGGACGTCGCGAATCTTTTGGCCGTCTTTATTCTCGAACAACATCACATCCTGGAGCAGGGCGCCGTGGCGTTTTCCAACGTAGATGATGTGGTTGCCGACGCGTGTGAAGCGGCCTTCCGCGGGGCCGAGGCTGGCTGTTTGGAGCGCCGCCTGGGACAGGAGCGTTTTGTAGGCGGCGCGACACCGCGGGGCGAGGTCCATGTTGATCCAAGCGCAGAGAAGGCTGAGAACGAAGCTGAGGGCAATCACTGGGGTGGACCAGACCAAGAGGCTCACGCCGCTGGCGCGGACTGCGGTCAGCTCATTGTCGGCTCCCAGCCTGCGGAAGACCAGGAGGGTTGCTGTGAGCATCCCGAGCGGCAGCGCGAACACCAGCACGAAAGGGATGAGCAGGCCGATGGCTTGGACGACCACAAGGACCGTGGCTTGGCCGCTCATGAGCAGCCCGATGACCTCTTTGACGACGTTCGCGAGCAGCAGGACAAACGTAAAAACCGCCACCGTCAAGACTAACGATGCCAGGATTTGGCGGAGCAGGTAGAGTTGCAGGGTTCGCATCGCGCGGGGCACTTTCGCCTCGATCTACGCGCCAGTCTTGGCCGCGCTTTTGTCAAGTCAAGAGCAATGGCTCATGGGTGGGGGATCCTGTCGTTGACTCGTGCCAGGGGGTTGTTTTTGTGGCCCACGTTTTTGGCTTTCGCAGGGTCCACTCAGAGAGGGCTAGATGGGTGGATTGGGACTCGTGTCACTCGTCGCTCCGAATGGTCCCTCCAACACTTCGGATCCATCCCGATTGCGAAACCGTGACATTCGGCTGAAACAGGCAAAGAACTGTTTTTGTTTTTCTTGACTTGTCTATCCTACTTATTGAGAAGCAGATACGGGTTCAGTTTGTCGTTTGACAGAGGGGTGAGTGATGCTAGGCTGATGGGACGTTTTGAGGGTGGCTTGCGAATGGCTGGCTGTGAAGGTCGGTTTTTTTCCCTGTCGAAATTGAATTGTGAACGGGTTTATTGCATGAGTGAGACAACGCTTTCCGTCCCGCCTGGGGATGGGTCAACGACGGTATCGAAGATTTCTGAGGCGGTGATACGAATCGCCGGGAACTCTCAGGATGGCATTCAAGCCATAGGAGGTTTTCTGGCGCGCCTGGCGGGCCGGAGCGAGCAGGAGGTCATGACGTTCATGACGATTCCTTCAACGATTTCGGGAGGGCCCTCCATTTTTCAAGTGCGCATTGGGTCTGGCGAAGTGCTGAGCGCCGGGGATGAGGCGGATGTCCTGCTGGCATTTTATCAACACTCGTATGAGGGCCACGTCAGCTCCGTGAAAAAGGGCGGCATCGTGCTTTATGATTCGGACCACGTGGACGTGAATCCCGAATGGCAGCAGACGTGGCGGCATGTGGGCGTGCCGATCTCAAGTCTGACAGTCGAGTCGATTGGTGGCACCGCGCGTGACAAAGGGAAGAATCTGTTCGCGCTGGGGTTGGTGGCAAAGATGTTCGATCTGAACGTCGAGAAGCTGACCAAGCTCATCACCGAGCGTTTCACAGGCAAGGACGAGAGCATCGTGAAGAATGCGCTGCTCGCGTTCAACGCCGCTTACGGCTATTCGTTGGAAGGGATTTTGGAGACATTCCGATTTGTCGAGGGCCAGAAGAAGGTCGGTCACCAGGTGGTGATGAACGGCAACGAGGCGCTGGGCTACGGGCTGATCGCGGCGGGGGTGCGGTTCGGGGCCGGGTATCCTATCACTCCGTGGTCGGACATCATGGAACTGCTGCGCCGGGAGCTGCCGAAGTATGGCGGATCGTTCATCCAATGTGAGGACGAGATCGCCGCGGTGTCCATGGCCCTGGGGGCAGGCTATGCCGGGCAGGTGGCGGTGACGGGTTCGAGCGGTCCGGGTATTTCCTTGAAGACTGAGGCGATCGGTTGGGGCGTGATGGCGGAGGTGCCGTTGGTGGTGGTGGATGTGCAACGGGGAGGTCCTTCAACCGGGATGCCCACCAACGTCGAGCAATCCGACCTGAACATCGCCTGTTTCGGCGGCCACGGAGATTCGCCCAGGGTGGTTTTGGCGCCCGCTGACGTGGAGGATTGTTTTTACACGGCGATCGAGGCCGTGAACATTGCCCGCTATTACAGCGTGCCTGTGATACTTTTGACCGACCAGGCGATCGCGACACGGATCGAGGCGTTTGAGGAGCCGGACCTTGAGAAGGTCTGCCAAGACATCTCGCCGGATTTGACGCCCGTTCTGGATCACAAACCCTACGACCTGTCCACGCCCGATGGCGTCACACGCCACGTGGCCCCGGGCACGCGCATCCAGAGCGGCAAGTATCCCATCGTGACGGGGTTGGAGCACGACGAGTTGGGGCATCCCACAGGGTCGCCGAAGCTGCATACCCAGATGACTGGCAAAAGACGGGGCAAGCTCCAGGCGTTGGCCGCGACGCTCCCGAAGCCGAAGGTTTTTGGACCCTCCGAAGGCAACGTGCTGCTCGTGGGCTGGGGATCGACCCAGGGTCCGGTTCGCGAGGCGGTGGAAAGGGCTCGAGCCGCCGGCGACAGCGTCTCCTCCATCCACCTCAAATACATCAACCCTCTCCCGAATGGGTTGGAGCACATTTTTTCCGGATTCAACCACGTGCTGGTGGTCGAAATCAATGACGAGGGATTGTACGGTTTTGGCCAGCTCGCGTCCCTGTTGAGGGCACGCTTCGCCGACCCCAAGATCCGCGCGATCAACAAGTGCGATGGTTTGACGTTCAAGGTGCGCGAAATCCTGGAAGGAGTCCGGGCCAAGCTCGCCGCGTCGGCACCGCCGCCGGCAGCCTGAGCCGGAATCCGCGAGGCCCGCCGGGCTTTGCGTCACGCTTTTTAGCCTAATCTGAACCCTCCCTCGACGCATGATATCAACTCTACTTGAAATGCCCAAAGTGCCTGCGCGCACGGCGGCTCCCGCCCTGCTTGACGCGGACCGCAAACCCCTTGCGAAAAAGGAAGTGGCGGCCGATCACCCGACCTGGTGTCCCGGCTGCGGCGATTTCTCGGTGCTGGCTCTCTATTTTAAGCTGATCGAGAAGCGGAAGATGTGGCATGAGAAGATCACGACTGTGGCGGGCATCGGTTGTTCGAGCCGTTTCCCGTATTTTGTGCAGGCGCACGGGGCGCATTACATTCATGGTCGCGCCTTGCCATTTGCGAGCGGCGTTTCGCTCTCGCGGCCCGACCTGCACGTCTTCGTGTTCGGCGGCGATGGGGACGCTTTTTCGATCGGCGGCAACCACTTCACCCACACCGCGCGGCGGAACGTCAAGATGACCTACGTGGTGATGGACAATTTTGTGTATGGCCTCACCAAGAAGCAGACATCGCCGACGTCCCCCATTGGATTCAAGAGCAAGACTGACATGTGGGGATCCATGGATCAACCCATCAACCCTCTGAAGCAGGCCATCGCGGCGGGGGCCACGTTCGTGGCACGGACGACCCACACCAACGCGAGCCATGTGCTGCAGATGATGGAAGCGGCGATGGACCACGATGGGTTTGGTTTCATCGAGTGCTTGAGTGAATGCGTGGAGTTTTACGAAGGAGCGTTCGACGCCGCCAACCCACGGAAGGGCGGGGTTTTCAACCAGATCCCGGCCGAGCATGATGTGACCGACGAATTCGCCGCTTACAAGCTTGCGGATGAAGCTTTCCCAGGGCGGTTTGGAATCTTCTACAAGACCCAGCGCCCGACGAAAAACGCGAATGAAGCCCGAATCACCCACACGACCCAGGAAAAATTCAAAGGGCAGCAGGACTGGCAAATTTTGAAGAAGACCTTTGACCGTTTGAAATAGCGCTCGGGCAACGTCTCGAACCACCGAAACCTAGATCGGCGAAGCCGCAACCATATTTTGACCACGGATGGCACGGATCGGGATTAAGCCAGA
>CANLCA010000064.1 GCA_947487925.1 Verrucomicrobiales bacterium
CTATGGCATGAACCTCTGGCTCGACAATCAAGGCGAATACCTGAACGACTTTCCAAAAGACAAGTACTACGCCTTGTACGGGGAAGCCCCTACGGGCGTGCCCGCCTACGGCGATTCAGTCTGGGTCGGATCGTGGCCCGCCAGCACGGACACCCCTCCGGTTGACTTAAAAGGCGCTGGCTACGGAGGCGGCAGTTTTCCCCATGCCAAAGGCCAGTTCATGGGCCGTTTCGCCATTGACCGGCACAGCGGCGGAATCAACATTGGGTTCGTAGATGGTCACTCGGCCCTCGTGAAGGCGAAGGACCTGTGGACGCTCGACTGGCACAAAGATCTGGTCCCCAACTACACGGTGAAACTCCGCTGAATCGTCTAGGCACGTTCACTGATCGCGGTCATGTTCCCCACCATAACACTCCCTGTCGATGCGGACGCAGCGTGGCAGTCCGGACCTTACGACGGGGTTCAATTGCTTGTGTTGCACAGGGACGAGCTGTCAGGTGGCGTCACAGTATTGCGAAAATTTAATGCCGGCGTCACCGTTCCAGCCCACATCCATCCGCTGGCAAACGAACAAGTTTACGTGCTTTCTGGGGAATGGGAGGAGAGTGGAACTGTTTACACTCAAGGAACGTTCTTCTTCGCGCCAAAAGGAGTCAAGCATGGCCCGCACCATGCCAGGACGGAAGTCATCAGCCTGACGCTGTTCGACGGCCCGCTAACGCGGAGCTGAGCGACCCCCGCCAAGACAGCATGGTGGATCGTGAACAGGCCCGCCCAACTCCCTCCCAGCTCCAAACGCAGGGGCTGGGCGTCGGTTCGTCTCGAGCGTCTGTTCGAATTCGTCTCGGCTTCACCACAGAGAGCACAGAGTTCACAGAGAGTTCAGAGTTTGAACCGCTCGACCGGCGACGGATGCTCAAGCCGAAACGGAATACCAGTGAACCGATTCTTCCCCATTGCCGCCTCTGTGCTCTCTGTGTCCTCTGTGGTGAAGTTCCCGGACTCGAGCCGTAACGTCATGAGCAACAACCCGAGGATTGCGATGACGGTGACGATGACGAAGAATGGAGGCATTGGGGAGGCGCGTCCAGGTCACCGTGTTTTAAGCGATTTTTCTGAGGTCTAATGCTTTACTACCTACACCGACGCTCCAGCCATCTCAGTCCGTGCCCAGCGGCGTGAGCGTGGAATGAAGAGCGCCGATCCCGTCCACTGTTGCCGGGATGAATCGAACTTCACCGAGGCCCGCCACGCACTTTCGGCAATCAGCACCAAGGAATCGATGTGCCCGTGCACATGGATTTCGTGACGAGCCACTTGATCCGCCCTTCGTCGAGCATGCTCTGCCCTCGCTGCGGCCAACCGGTCGGCGGACTTGGTTCTCGCGGCTTCAGTGGCGCTGCGCGGGTTGCGTTGTCCAAGTTCCTGCTGATAGTGCTCGAAGTACTGATCCACCCGGTCAAGCTCGCGCCGAAGATACTGCTCCTGCCGGTTACGGATCGATACCAGTTCCAGGGCCAAGTCGACTTCCAAGGCCCTCTGAAGCCACTCCCGCCAACGTGTCGGCTCGCGTGACGGCCACGGAACCTCCTCCGTCGAGGCGGCTTCCAGCTTGGCCAGATCCCAGTCCTGGGCGACGGAATCATCCCGGTTGCCGTCGGGCATCGAAACAGCCACGCGCCGCAGTGACCAATGCTGATCGATCGCCTGAATCTCGCACCGGACCAAAGCCATCAGAGAGAAGTGGTAATCACGACGAAACGGCCCCGTCATCTGCCACCGGGCGGTGTCTGGAAACTGCACCCGCCAAAGCTTTTCAGCGATTGCTGGAAGAGGGGCTTGAACCCCACGCTCGCCCACCAAGATCGCGCGCTGCAACGTGAGCGGGACTGGCCTGAGCGCGTCCGCTATCAGGAATGTAAGAGGACAACCAGGGAACACTTCCTTTGCAGCTTCCCGGGGAGCGGGGGCGTCAGACGGCGGAAACCAGAGCTCCACCTCATGAAACGCGCCATCCCTGTTCCACAACCGCGCCGCTTCACCTTCGGCGACAACTTCCAATCGGTCGTGCCACGTCCTCTCACATAAAGCGCCTAGGGCCGTCAGCGCTTCCATGTAGAAGTCAGCCATCCTATGCGGGTTATAGAGAAGGCGGTCGAGTTTCATCTTGTCTGTTCAAATAGATTCGTAGTCTTTCGCAAACAATGTTTCGTCTAGTTGCTTCACCTCAGAGTAGGCATCGCGAGCGGCGGCCAGCTCCTCGCCCAAACCCGCGAAGGCCTCGGCGACGCGCCCCTCGTTTTCGCGCCATCGGCGAAGGACTTCGTCTGCAAACTCGTCGCTGCTGAACCGCTCCCCCAACACCAGTCCAGTTTCGCCCACAACCAATTCGAACAAGTTGAGCTTCTCTTGCAGGACTTGGAGCAAGTGCTCCTGCAACGTGCCTGCCTGGACAAAATTGTAGATGCGCACGGGATGCTGCTGGCCCAGGCGATGGAGCCGCCCGATGCGTTGTTCGATCTCCATCGGGTTCCAGGGAAGATCGAAATTGGCGAGGTGATGGCAGAACTGAAGGTTACGGCCTTCGGTGCCGCTCTGGGTCAGCAACAGAGCTCCCCCGCGCTTTCGGAATTCCTCGGTGATGGGCTGACGCTCCGTGGCCGGCGTGGCGCCGTTGACCACAAACGCTTCCACCCCCGCCCGTTCCAGCGCCAGGGCGAGCGCGGCCTGCGTTTCCAAAAACTGAGTGAACACCACCGCACCCCCTTCGACTTTGGTGAGTGGTGTCAGCAGCTCGCATTTGCGTTGCCAACTCCCTTCCAAGGGTGACTTTTGACGCCACAGCTCAGCGGCGGCACGGTTTGGAAATTTCTGAAGTGCGGCACGCCAAGCAGCCGGGCTGCTGCCTGCGGACTGCAACAACAAACGACCCCACAGGCTTGACTGACTGCCGCCCATGCCCGCCAACTGGGCCCGAAATTCCGTCTCCCATTTCTCCCAGAACACCTTCTCCGCTGCATCCGGTTCGAACAGGACGGTTTCGGCCCGGCGTGGCGGCAATTTCAAACCGGCGTTGGCGCGTGTGTTTCGAATCATGACCTGGCCCAGCAACCGCCGCAACTCCTCAGGTTCGCGAGGTTGTCGCGGACGTTTTGGATCAACAAACCGTGCTCGAAATTGCTTGGGCGATGGCAACTGGCCGGGCTGCAGGAGCGTGACTAGGTTGTAAAGGTCTTCCAAGGAATTCTGAACCGGCGTCGCGGTCAACAGCAACAAAAACTGCCGTGGGAGGACATTCACCGCAAGCCAAGCCTGCGATTCACGGTTGCGCAGATAGTGCGCCTCGTCCACGATCAACATATCCCAATGGACTTGCCGGGCAATTTCCAAATGGGCCGGCTGCTTCAACGTGTGCAGGCTCGCCACAATGCCTGAATTCTCCCCCCAAAACTTCCGCGCGTCGCCGCGCAGGGCCTCCTGATTCGTCGTGACAGTCGCCAGACCGAATTTATCGCTCAGCTCCTCCTCCCATTGATCGACCAGCGACGGCACGGTCAGGACCAAAAACCGCTTCACCATCCCACGCGTCAGCAGCTCCTTCAAAACCAAACCGGCCTCGATGGTCTTGCCCAGCCCTACCTCATCCGAAAGCAAGGCTCGCCCACGCAGTGGACCGAGCACTCGGAGGGCCGTGCGTAGTTGGTAATCAAGCTGATTGATTCGGCAATGAGGCAGGCATAGCAGGTCGTCTGACTGGTTGGAGACCCACCACAACGAAGCCGATTCGCGCAACGAGTAATCACGCAGATCCACAATCGGCGACTCCGCTTCTTGAAATGCCAACTCAGGCAGCCGAATGGACACCGGCACCGCCGGAAGCGGCGCCTGATTGCTAAAAAGGGTCGGTTCAGCCCTGGGGGATGCTGTTTGAGCTCGGGCTTTCGTCTCGGCAGCCCTTCTAGCAGCCTCCGCCTGACGCGCCTGACCCGTTCGTTGCTCCCGTCGGCGGCGCTCCTCAGCCAGACGCGCCATATTCTGTTTGAGGCGCTCCTCCTCTTCCAGCCGATGTTGGCCTTTCCTCAATAAACGTCTCTCATATCGATCGAAGTCGATATCCCCGTTCGGACCTAAAACCGCCAAAGCTTTTTCAATCGGCGAAAACTTGGAAGACCGCGACTTCGCCATGTCCGCGATGTTGCGAAGGATCCAAGCGCCGGCTGATGGCCCCGGACTAAACGCCGGTTCCGGCTCGCAAACGGGCTCGATTACGCCAGGTTTTGATTTCATCCAAAACCCACGCACGGTATGGCCGTTGGTCGCAAACCGAGCCAACCAGCCGTTAAAGCATTCTCGGATGGATTCTCCATCGTGTGAACTCTCCCTTGTCTCCAGTTGCCCCCCCGCTTCGATCTCCCAAGTTAACCTCGTCCTGTCCGGGACACGAACACGGCCGGTGGCCACAACGGTGCCGTTCACTGGGCAGGTCCAGACCAACTCAGCAAAACCCTGTACGGTGTGGAACGTCACTTTCAGGTTCAGTAACGAAACCGACGATCCAATGGGCTTGGTTGCGATTTTTTTGGGTAATCTTCGGCCCTCAGGAGGCGCGACCAACAATAAGCCAGCCCACCTCTGCAGGGCCGCGGATCCCGCCTTGCTCGGCTCCGGAGATTTCGAGAACGTGGAATAAAGGATCCGAGCGATCTGAGTTACCTGCTGCCCCGCAAATTTCCATAAAGCAGCCCCATCCGTGATCGCCAGGGGAAAAAAAACACCTTGCCTCGCTGGACCAAGGTCCTTGTCCGCCAAAATGCCCACGCTGAGAGTGTCGTCAGCAAATGGAAATCTCTTTCGGATCCTGTTCAACAACGCTCGAACTGAAGGGGGATGGTAATGGCAACGATTGAGATGATATCTCCCGATACTGGAATCGCCTTCCACGACCCAATCAAGCACGGCAAACCACGCCAACTTTGGATCGGATGGAATGAGCCACCCTCGCACAACCACTTCACCCCCAACCTCCCGGCACCACTCCCAACAGATGCGTTCACCAGCTAAATCGAACGTGATGCGCAGGTGGAGCTTCGGTGTCGAAACACCCTCAGGCGTGGGCCCACAGGGGTCGAGCAGATCTGGTTGGCCTTCTCGATTCGGCATCGGGCGACAGGATGCGACGCGCGTCTCTCACCGGCAATCGAAAAACCTGGAGTAAAACGAGGAGGGGAGGACCTCTGGAGGACCAGTGGGAGGCCAATGAGCCCATGTTCGGAAGGCGGAGTGTCGGAAGGCCGAGTTATACGAGGCCCTGAAATGTGTCCTGGAACGTCAGAAACAGGCTCCTCATGGGAACTCGTATCACTCGTCCCTGCGAGTCACCCCTCGTTCAGAGCCAGGGATCGACCCGGGTGAACACCCACCCCTAAACCTCCTTAATCAGCGCGAGCCGTAACACCTCCGCCACCGTGGACACAAAATGCACCTTCAGCTTGCTCCGCACCTCGGCGGGCACCTCGCTCCAGTCCTTCCGATTGCCCCCAGGCAGCAACACTACCTTCATGCCTCCGCGCAGCGCAGCCAGCACCTTTTCCTTGATGCCGCCCACTGGCAGAACGCGGCCTCGCAGACTGATCTCCCCTGTCATCGCTAACCCAGGCCGTGTCGCTTTTCCAGACAACAGCGACGCCAATGCCGTCACCAGGGTCACTCCAGCACTGGGCCCATCTTTGGGAACCGCCCCGGAAGGAACATGAAGATGAAAGTCCGTTTTCTCAAACTCGATACCGCTGACGCTGACTTCTAAACCGCCTCCCCTCACATGGCTGAGAGCGATCTGCGCGCTCTCCTTCATCACGTCTCCGAGGGATCCCGTCAGTAGCAGCTTGCCCGTTCCAGCCATGCGCGCCGCCTCGATCACCAGCAACTCACCGCCCACAGGTGTCCAAGCCAACCCCATCGCCATGCCCGATTGCGTCAGGGGATGCTCCGGCTCGTGTTGAAATCGGGCCACCCCGAGCATCGCCTCCACATCCGACGGCCCAACCACGGCTGGCCGCGTGCCCCCTTCCTGCCCCACCAACCTTCGCGCCACTTTCCTCACTATGGCGCCAATCTCCCGATCAAGCTGCCGCACGCCGGCCTCTCTCGTGTAATCGCGAATCAACAGGTCAACGGTTCGTGAGGACACCCGAATATCCGGCTTCGATAATCCATGCTCCAAGATCTGCCGCGGAACCAGATAGCGTGTGGCAATCCGTGATTTTTCGCGGGGTGTATAGCTTGGAATCTCAAGCACCTCCAGCCTGTCTCGCAGGGCTGGATACACCGGATCTAGCCAGTTGGCTGTGACGATGAAGAAGACCCGTGACAGGTCGAAGGGGACATCCAGGTAATGATCGCTAAACGATTTGTTTTGCTCAGGATCCAGCACCTCGAGCAGGGCCGCCGCAGGGTCGCCCTTCACGTCGCTGCCAACCTTGTCCAGTTCATCCAGCAAAATCACGGGGTTATTGCTCTGAAGCCGTCGCATCAACTGGATGATCCTCCCCGGCAATGCCCCCACGTAGGTGCGCCGGTGCCCCCGGATCTCGGCCTCGTCACGCACCCCGCCCAACGCCACTCTCCCGAATTTCCTCCCAAGCGCCTCTGCCACGCTTTTTCCAAGGGACGTCTTTCCAACCCCGGGAGGACCCACCAGACACAAAACGGGCCCCTTCATCTTCTGGTTCAACTTCAAAACGGCCAAAAATTCGACGAGCCGTTCCTTGACCTTGTCGAGTCCGCAATGGTGGGAGTCGAGGATCCTTGACGCGAGCTGGAGGTCAAAACGGTCCTCCGTGCTCCGGCTCCATGGCATCTCCACGAGCCAGTCCAAATAATTCCTGGCAATCGTATGCTCGGCGACCATCGGGGGAATCTGCCGCAGCCGCTCGAGTTCTTTTTTGGCCACCTTCCTGGCGTCTTCAGGCAAACCTGCCGCCTCGATCTGTTTGGAGAGAGCCTCCATGTCCGAAGCTCCTCCGTCCTCTCCCAACTCGCGCTGGATGGCCTTGAGCTGCTCCCGTAAATAAAACTCGCGCTGGGACTTGGACATCGAATCCGCCACGTCCTTCTGAATCTTCGAGCCCAACGCTTGCAGCTGCACCTCGCGCCCCAACAAAGGGAGCAGCCGCGTCAAGCGTTCCTTGATATCGGCCAACTCGAGCAGCTTCTGCCGATCCTCCAAACTCAGGTTCGCGTGGGGCGCAATCAAATCCGCTATCTTTCCAGGCACTTCTGTGTTCAACAAACCGACCTTCACCTCGTCGCTCACGGTCTGCGACATCTCGCAAATCTGTTCAAAAGCCTTCTTCGCGTTCCGCCCCATCGCCTCCAACTCGATCGAATCGTCGGCCACATCCGCCAACAGCTCGATCTCCGCCATCAAATAAGGAGTCGTCTGGGAATACCGCTTGATCTCGAAACGACGCATGCCATCCACCAAAATGCGGACCGTGTTATCCGGGAACTTCAACATCTTGGAAACCCGCGCAAGGCAACCGAATGTCCAAAGTTGGTCGGGAGTCGGATTTTGGGGCGCGGGATCCTTCTGCAAAACCAAGCCTAGCAGCCGATCCCCAGCCACCACATCATCCACCAACCGGATGCTCTGGCCCGATTCCACCAGCAACGGCACGTTCATGCCCGGAAAAATGACGATGTCCGAGAGCCCGAGAATTGGCAGAGTTCTGGAGGTGTCGCTGACGGATGGAGAGACCTCGGAAGGCTCGGAGCCTTCCACGGCCCCAACGACATCAATCATTTTCGTTTCGTCTAACAACATCGTTCAATGGAGGAAGGATGTTTGAGGATCAGCCCGATATCTCTACCGCCCGGGAGCCGACCGGCAACGCCAGCGGAACCTCAACCCTCAAGAACCCATTGTCGTAGGACGCCTGGACCCGGGTCAAATCGTAGGCGGACGGAACCTCGATCAAACGCTCGAACATCCCGTAATCGATTTCCATCATCAGAAACTTGCATCGTGCAACCCTCGTGGTGTCAGGCCGATGCCCCGAAATCTTGAGACGGTTATCCTCCACCGAAACACGGAGGTCCTCGCGTTTGATTCCCGCAAGCTCCAGGTTCACCACCAGGCTGCGCGCGGTCAGATAAACGTCCGTGTTCGGTGCCCAGGCACTCTCGGGCAAGGCCCCAAAACCTCCCGATCCTTGCGCCGCGGAAGCGGCGCTGCTTAAGCCGATCGCTTTGTTCACTGCCATAAAGCTTCAGCATGCGGGAAATCCCCCCGTGGAGCAAGAACTGCTGCTCTCAAAACTCCGCCCGCTTGACTATCGCTTCAAAATGTGAGCATCTGCATCGGCATGTGCCTGCGGCGGCTCCGAAGGCAAGCATGTTGACAGACTTTTCAGGCAATCTATGGGACACGAAAACGCACACAGCACCCCGATCCAGCCCCCGCAGCCGGCTGGCCCCACGGATTTCATTCGCGATCTCATCGCCGCGGACAACCTCTCCGGCAAACATGACGGACGCGTGGTCACACGATTCCCCCCAGAACCCAACGGCTACCTGCACATCGGTCATGCCAAGTCCATCTGCTTAAATTTCGGCATCGCCCAGGAAAACCCCGGTGGCGTCTGCCACCTTCGCTTCGATGACACCAACCCCGCTCGAGAAGACGTCGAATACGTCAACTCCATCCAGGAGGATGTTCGGTGGCTGGGTTTCGATTGGGCCGATAAGATGTTTTATGCCTCGGACTACTTCGAACGACTGTACGCCTACGCGCTGGACTTGATTCGCCAAGGAAAGGCCTACGTGTGCGACCTGACACCAGAGGAAATGATCGCTTACCGCGGCGCGCCGACCGTTCCAGGCCGCGAAAGTCCTTTCCGCAATCGATCCGTGGAGGAAAACCTCGACCTGTATCAACGAATGCGCGCGGGTGAATTCCCCGATGGCTCCCACACCCTGCGCGCACGCATCGACATGGCCTCTCCAAACATCCATCTGCGTGACCCCGCTCTCTACAGAATCAGGAAGGTGGATCACCATCGCACGGGCGCCACGTGGTGCCTCTACCCGATGTACGACTACGCGCATTGCCTCTCCGATGCGATCGAAGGCATCACACACTCAATCTGCACCCTGGAGTTTGAAGTGCACAGACCCTTGTACGACTGGATTCTCAACCAACTCCCGGTTCCCCATCACCCCCAACAGATCGAATTCGCCCGGCTTAATCTCAGCTACACCGTGCTCAGCAAGAGGAAACTGCTCCAACTGGTTGAGGAAGGGATCGTGTCCGGTTGGAACGACCCGCGCATGCCGACTATCGCGGGACTCCGCCGCCGCGGATTCACTCCCGAATCCATCAGGGCCTTCTGCGCCCGCATCGGTGTCACTAAATTCAATGGGCTCACCGATATCGGCCTCCTGGAATTCAGCGTGCGGGAGGACCTGAACAAGACCGCCCCCCGCGTGATGGGGGTTCTCCGCCCGGTCCGGGTGGTCATCGAGAACTATTCCGAAGACCAAGTCGAGGAACTCGAAGCGATCAACAACCCCGAGGATCCCGCCGCCGGGATTCGTAAAATCCCGTTCTCGAAGGTCCTGTACATCGAGGCGGAAGATTTTATGGAGAACCCGCCCAAAGGGTTTTTTAGGCTCACACCGGGCGGAGAAGTGCGTTTGCGTTACGCCTATATCATTCGGTGCGTTGGAGTTGTCAGAGACCCTGTTTCAGGACAAGTCCAAGAGCTCCGTTGCACGCTGGACGTCGAC
>CANLCA010000065.1 GCA_947487925.1 Verrucomicrobiales bacterium
CTCCAGGGCCGGGCGCAGCCGGCGATCCTCGGCATCGAGATCCCGCGCGAGAGCCCGCTTGATCGCGAGCTGCTGTTCCAGACCTCGCTTGCCCACGAATGGGAGGTTGTTGTAGTGCTGCCGCCGACCCGCAAAAACGCCATCCAACATGAACCCATCTGGCAAAATGGCGGCGTCGTGGCCCACTAGATCCTCCGATTTTTCGACACACATGATCCGTCCAAAAAGCTGCCCCACCACCCTCCTCGCCACAGGGCTTTCAACCGAGAGTTTCTCCGCCAACGACCCCGCTTCCACGACGGCCGGAAGCCGCAGAGCCCGCTCCGGATGGATCAATGATTCCTCGGGCGAATCGCCCCTTGTTTCCTGGCAAACTTTGAGTGCTCGATCGTAGTGCTCGGCGGGAACCACCACCGCGAACTTTCGAGTGAACACGACCTCGACAGCCGCGCGCCATCGTTCGTCGGACACTTCGCACAGCTCGCGCAGTTGACGGGCGCAAGGCTCGCGGCCTTCCCGGGGCAGAACTTCGTTCAGCGCATTCAACAGTCTTTGAGGGCCCGGCGGTATGCCTTGTTCCAGCATGATGATTTCCGCCTGCAACCGGCCCCCCTCGACCCGCACTGCCTCCGCCCGCTCGCGCAGCGGACGTGCAGCACGGTTGATCTCCGCCTTCACGGTTTCCATCGCTTCAGCCAGACTTCTTAAGGCATTGCCGGCCTCGTTCAGAGGGGTCGATTCAAGCTGTTCGACCGCCTTCAGCAAAGATTCCAACAGGGTCGCGCTCGCCAAGGATGCCTCCGCACCTCGAACCATCCAGCCTCGCGCGTTTTTGAGCCTTGCTTGCAGCGCGCTTTCCAGTGTCCCACCAATGGCTTTGAGGCGTGCGATCTCGTCTGAAACGGTCAGTAGTCTCAGACGAAGCGCCATGTAATCGGCGCCCCCAGGCATTTGAAAAATAACCGCCTGCGCCTGTTTGATTTCGGTCCGGCGCCTCAATATCCAGCCATCCAAGAGCGTCACTCGTGCCTCCTCGCCAACCAGTTCCAAGCGCAGTCTGGCGCGCTGTGACTCCAACGCGATCACCTGAGCCGACGTGTGTTCGGAAGCCAGTTGTGCCGCCAGCCACCGCGCGACGATCCGGTCGCGGTTGGCCGCCGCGTGTCGGGAATACAGATTCGAAATCGCTTCGAGCCGGTCCAACTGATCCCTCAACTCCCTGAGATCACGCTCATACGCTTGAAAGTTTTTGTAGCTCGCCACCACGTCCGTGATGTTCAGACTGTCACCCGGCAGGATGAACCGACGGCAAAATTCATCGAAGCTCTTCAGGTTGGTGAAGGACATCGAGGTCGGCAGAAGCGCCGCCAGAACGTTGCGGTTGAAGTTCAAGTGGCTGTCATTCGCCATGTCCCTCAGATACTGCTCCTGCGTTTCAAAAAGTCGGCCGTCCCGTTGCGATTCGATGAACTGCCGGAACACCGCCAGCTCCAGTGGCCTCCGAGCCGCATCCAACAGGTCTGTTTTTTCTAGGCGTCCGTCGCACCAGAAGGGCGTCACCCGCCCCTGGTTTTCCAGCGCGCTTCGAAACTCGAGCCGCAATCCCCACGTCTCCACCCGATCCTTCGACGGCCATGTGAATTCCAGCGCCACGTAGGCAATGGCGCCCTTGTCGCGCACATACTGCGCCTGGCCGTTCTCCTCGCGCTTCGTGTCGGCCAGGACGTAGCTCTTCAGGGTCCGGTCGCTGGTCGTCCCGGTCGCCGAACGGTTGAAAAGCGCCCGGTCGGTCCCCACAAGCACCAGCTGAACCAGATCCATCAGCACACTCTTGCCCGATCCCGTCAGCCCCGCGATCAGGAGATGCCCTTCCACATCCAGCGAGTCGTGGTAGCCATACCAGTTGATCGCGTGAATCCGCGTGAGGAGGATCGCGCGACTCATGCTGGTTCCTCCTCGTCCATCGCTCTTCCGGACGCGACGGCTCCAGCTGACACCCCGGTCTCGGTTCCCTTGTGCATCGCGGCGGCGCGGCTCCATTCCGCCAATTCCTGGAAGGGCACAACCCGTTTCAAAGTAGGTAACACCTCGATGCGCGAATCCTCCAGCCGGTCCCGGAATTCAACGCGAACCAGGTTGAACCGGTCCGCCATGCGCAGAATCTCGACCAGGCGGCCGCGGCTTGGGGGCTCCTTGAGATCGGGTAGAAGTTTTTCTTTTAACAACTGATTGAGCTGCTCGACGGTGCAGACCACCCGGGTGGCACCCTGATCCCGCACCTGGGTGTCATACTCATACCACAGCGCCAGAAGCACCACCGTGGCATCCTGCTTCAATCGAAGCGTCATCCCCGACTTCATCGGCAGGGCCTGGATCAGGCGGCTCTCGTGATCGTTAAAAACAGACATCCCGGCCAAGGCACCGATTTCGCGCAGCCAATCCATGTTCTGGCGACACCACGCGTAAAGCTCCGCAAACCCAGGCTCCAGCCCGAGGACAGATCCATGCGCGAGCAACGTCTGCAACGCCTCCCCCATCCGCGCGCGGTCGAGCTCCGTCAGGCGCGACAGAAGGGGCTGCGGTGGCGGACTGTTCAGTTCGGAAAGAGGCATGGGTTTGATTTCACTTTTTGACGACGACGAATCGTTCCACAAAAAACGACGCCCGACGGTCGATTTCGACGTCCGCGGCATTATCGAGCACTCGCGGCACCTCGATGCGGTAGCGGGCTTCAGCGGATTGCGCGTGCAACAGCACGGCCATCACATCGGCGAGATCATCCTCATTTCTCACCGGGAAATCCAAGCTTGAAACACGCGCCCCTTTCGAGCCCACCAACCGTTCCACAAAGCCGTTCGCGCGTGACACGGTCAAGGAGTCGCGCAGCGACTTTTCCATCTGCAACCTGGTCTGCTCGCGCTGCGTCTCGGTGACCGTGTCGTCCAGGGCCTCGTTTTGTTCGATGAATCGGCGTTTCGCGGGTTCATAAAGCGAATCGCGCCCGGCCATCAGGCGAGCCTCGGGCAAATAAAGCCCAGGGAACTCGTCCAGCCCTTCGAAATCTCCAAACCGTTTGCCCGAGAATTGGCGGTTGATTGCTTCAAACACAGATTTCACCTGACCCCGCCGTTCCCCAACCACCTCCTGCATGTAACGAAAACGAGCCAAGGATCGCCGCGTGAACTCCGCCGTGCGCGAGTCGATCGAGTCCGCCATTGGCAGCACTCGGTCGAGCGCCCTGGCAAGCACAAGGACCTGATTGCGGACTCGTGCCATGGCCTCAGAGGCGTCCATGCCAGGGTTCCGCCGAAGCATCTCGTGCTGCATGAGGCCCGACAAGGCCGCATCGTCTCGCATCGCCATCAACCTTTCCCGCGCATCGCCCAGCCGCGTGGGCAACTGCGCGTGGGCCAGCTGGGCGTAACACACATGGCCGATCTGTTCGGCATACTGATCGAACACCACGCTCAAGTTGTCTTCCAGTGTCCGAGACTCCACTTGACGTCGAATCAATCGTTCCACCCCTTTTTGCATCGCCAACAATTCCGCGATGCCCTGTTGAGCGCTGTCCTGGCAGGCCCCCACGTGTTCGAGAGGGTGCCGCGCCAGCTCCGCATGATTCGCCAGCGCCGCGCAGACCCCCACCAGTTTGTCGGTGAACACAGCGGCGGCGGGTCTGGCGATTTTTCGCAGCGCCGACATCAAGGTCACTCCATGAGCGTCAAACCGCACCACCCGGTGCCAGTCCGAACCGGTCTCCACCTCCAGCCACCCGCAACGCCCCAGATAATCGAGCACGCATCGCGCCTTCTCACGGACTGGTAAGGAATCCCGGGTCGCAAGCTCTCCAGCCAGCCCTTCTTCCGGTTCAAATCCGGGATGGTACGCGACGATCTCCGCCACAATTCCCAGGGCGTCCTCCCGGGTCATGCCGTCCACACGCTGCGCGGCCTCGCATTCCAGGGCATTCAAAATGTCGAGGTAGACCGCCGCGTTCTGTCCCGCCAATACTCGGAACATCTCCGGTCGCACCTCCCGAAAAAGATCCGTCGCCAGCGAGGAGAACGCCGGAGAACTCGACTGCTGATCGGAGTGCGTGGGACTCATTCCTGAACGGTTGAACCCGTGGACTATGGCGATCCCAGTAAAACTGGGAAATGACAAACTTTACTCGGCCGGAAAGAACTCCACGATCGCCCGGTAAAACCGCGATTGATGCACCCCGTCCCCGGGATCCACCCACTCGGCGGCTCCTTGTGTGAACTGCAGAGTCGCAGCGAAGGTCCATGAAATCAGATCCCTCGAGGTCTCGATCCGACACACATAGCCCACGGGAGCTCTGAGCCTCAATTTCATCTGGCCCCCCGACAGAAGTTGCAGGGGTTCGAAGGAGGGTTTTTCCACCGGCGTCGGCGAGCTGACCGAAATCGACACCCTCCCGATGGCGCTGTAGCGGGTCCCATCCCATCCGCGAAACGTAAAGGTGTCGGTTCCCACAAACCCCTTCCTGGCTGTGTAGACAAAGTTGGTGCCTTGGACCAGAAGCTTGCCATTTTTGGGCCCCTTGAGGATGGGGCACCTCATGAGATCTCCGTCAGCATCGGAAACACCCAGTCCGCCCTTCAATACTCGCGTGTTCACCACGCTGAAATCCAGGTTCGTGGAAACGGGGGTTTGGTTCCGCGAACGCACCCATAGGATCATCGTCGCGGCGGCACTTGGTTCTATCCCGTCCGAGACACGGAAAATCAGGTTGTCATACCCTGCAAAGCCTTGTGTCGGTGTGTAAGTCAGTGCGGGAGCCGTTCCCGACAGCACCCCGCGTGCAGGCTGGGATAAAATCTCATACCGCAACGGATCGTTTTCTCCATCCTTTGCCAGGAGCGCAACCGGCGTCGCTGTGTCCACGAAAACGTCCACCTTCCTGTCGCTCGCCGTCGGTGGCGTATTCACGTCCGTCACAAGAATTTGGACCACCCCCGGCTCGCTTTCCGATTCCTCGTCGCGCGCCGTGAACTCGAATCGATCGTTCCCGAGAAATCCATCGAAGGGTTGATAAACCCAATTCGTGCCGCTCCCTTGCAGAGTCCCATGCTCCGGCGGGATCCGGATCCGCACATCCAAATCCTCAGTCTCGTCGTCGTCCTTCACTCCCAACGGCAATGTCAGTTCCCTTCCTGGTTTGGTTTTCATCTCCAGATCGGTCGCCACCGGAACATTGTTGTTTGCCGTCACAGACAGCCTCACTGTTGCCAACGGCCCTTCCTCACTCCCGTTCCTCGCTCGGTAGGTGAACTGGTCCGTGCCAGAAAACCCTTTTTTTGGAAAATACGTCGCCACCTCCGGATACGTCCACAAATCCCCATTCTCAGGGCCGTCCACGACGACATAGTTTAATGTGCCAGCATCTGGGTTGTCAGCCGAGTAGGTGATGTCCTTGGACTGGTTCCGGTTCAGGACAAGCGACTGGTCCTTGGCGACCGGGAGATCCAGCACGGGCTTCGTGGCGATGAGCACCTCGCCAACGGCTTCCATTCCCGAGGTGTCACGCACAGTGTAGGTGAAACGGTCGGATCCAAAAAAATCCTTCCCTGGCAGATAAGTAAACTGTCCCGACGACAAAACGGTCAGAACACCCTGGGTTGGGTCCGTGTGGCCTGATACTTGAAAAAGGTCGCCGTCAGGATCTTGGTCGTTTGCCAACACATCGAACTGGACCAGCGTGTCTTCCTCGCCGATCACCCTGTCCGTCTCTGCGAGCGGCGCGTCCGCCACCGGTGTCACCGTGATCTCGGCGGTCGCCATCGCGAACCCCCCTTCGCTGTCGATCGCCGTGTAGGTGAACGAGTCCGACCCAAAAAAATCCGGCGCGGGAGTGTAGCGCAAACCCTTCCCGCGTGCCGCCACAACCAAACCGTGCTCGGCCTTGCTGAATTCCAGCAATCGAAGTCCCCCTCCCACCGAGTCGATGTCGTTTGCCAACGGGTCGAAAATGATTTCACCATCCTCCGGCACGACCACTTTGTCGTCCAACACCAGTGGAGCGACATAATCAGGCCGCATCTCGAACACAACACGCGCTTCCGAGCTCAGTCCACCGGGATCCGTTGCTCTCAGAGTGAGTTCCTCGCGCCCGCTCCAGAGGGGATTCGGAGCCGTCACCACCAAACGCCGCGCCCCGTTGACTTCCGCTTGGAGCAACCCATTCCCGATCACGCTCCACTTCATGCTCGAAGGCGGATCGTTTGGATCCTCCACATATCGGTCCAGGCGGATAGAAAAGAATTGTCCGCCCGTCCGTGTGATCTGGTTCGGTACCGGAAGAATCACGGGCGCTCTATTGAGTTTCTTTGAGGGCACAAAATAGCCTCCACGCCCCGCATCGCGCTGCCAGGCGGGCCAAGGCATCGCCGCCGCCTCGTAAGGTGTCGGCACTTCCCAAACATAGATGCTGCTCCGGTTCTTGCGCGTCACCGGGTCGTCCCCTACTGAATACGCCGCCTCTTGTATCGAAACCGACACCACGTCCAGCTTCCCATTTCCATCCAGATCCGTCAGGGTCACTGGGGACGTCTTCAGCCGGTCTCCCCCTCCTGCGGCTTCCATTAAAAGCATGCCCACTCCTCCCGGCTCTCCCCATCGAATCCGACGGCCCTCGAAATCCCAGGCCATTATGCCTCCCGCAAAGCTCACATCCCCGAACGAGACTAGCTGGCGCATCTGCCCGAGAACCCCAGCCACCACATCCGGTCGTCCGTCGCCATCCACGTCCCCGATCACCGGCCCGGATTTTAATGTCCCCCTCAGCCCCTCGCCAACGGGCCATCCATCGGCTTCGAAACCATCCTGGCGGAGCACATGAATCTGTCGCGGATTGGAGCTGACAACACAGATCTCCAAGCTGCCGTCCCCATCAAAATCAGCCAGCGCCGGCGAGTTCACGAACGATTGCTCCAGCAGTACTGGGAAGTTCGACCATCGTTTGCCGAGCTTATCGAACACATAAACGCCGCCTCGATTTCTGTCCTGCTCATCGTGCGAAGCGACCACGATTTCATTGGACCCATCCCCGTTCAGATCGCCCACCACAGGGGACGACTTGAGAACTCCATCCACATACGCCACCCAGACCGGCCCATCAGGTTTGGTCAAATCAAACATCCCGATGCCGGTGCACCCGTAGCTCGCCACAATCTCAAGAACCTCGTCCGCATCGAGATTGCCCACCGCGGGCAACAGCTCCGGGGCGTCGCCTTCAAAGTCGCAGGGAGATATCGCCCACCGCCTCACAATCTCCCCTTTCCGGTTCAACACACTGAGTTGTCTGTATTCAGTCCCTGAGATCGGCACGGTTTCCCTCGATAGCGCGATCAACTCCAAAAATCCGTCGCGATCCAGATCGGCAAGCACCTTGCCGAGATTGCCCGCGTTCATCTTTACCGGCCAGCCATCGCCCAGCGGGGATCCATCCCAGCGAAATGCGAATATTTGGCTGCCAGCGCCGGCATCCACGAAGATCTCGGGACGCCCATCCCCATCCATGTCCCCAACAACAGGAACGTCGCTGTACGGCTCCCCGATGCCCAGGACCCGCGACCAGAACAAGGTGCCATCCACCCGAAACACCTTAAGTTCCGCGGGCCGGCCTTCGTCGTTGCCATGATCCAACAGGAGGATCTCTTGAACCCCGTCCCCATCGAGATCCACAGCCGCCGGCTGTCTCCAGTCTTCAACGGGAAACCCACTGGAAATAGGCAAGTAACGGGGCCAGCCCGGCCGTAACTGACCGTCCAGATAAAGCATCGGCACCTGGTGTTCAGCAATGGTTTGACCGCCCTTGCGGGCGACCAAACGGAGCGTGTAGAATTGGTTCGGCGCCATCCGGCTTGTGTCCCATCGGGCCAGCGTCTGCCGAAGAACTTCCCCGCGTCCCCCAGCCACCATCTCCAGCCCCTCTGCCGTCCATGCTGTAGGCGACCAGCCTACTCCGTAATCCACTGTGTATTCGAGCCCGGCGCCGAAAACGGATCCCGTGATGTCAACGAGTGTGCCTGCGCGCAAGACATCGTTGTTCAACGGAAAGGTGATGCGCACGTTCCGGACGTTGACGATCTCCTGGGTCTTGGCAACCTGTCCGGAAAGCCCCGTCACCGTCAACCGAAACGTGTGATTTCCCTCGTTCAAAACGGACGTGTCAAACCCGCCCGCCAAAATCCCGTCTGCCACAGGATTTGTCCCCCGATTCAACACGCGCCATCCCTCCGGAACGGAACTGTCCTCCACCGCCACTTCATACGAGGCGAAAGTTTCCCCCTGAGCCGAACCCAATACATCCAGGAAACCCTGCGTTAATTCGGGCAGGTTCAACCGCGCCTCCGGCAAACGCTCCCGAATGCTCAACGCCCTCGCGGCGTTCAGCCGCCCAACCCCTAACGGATGGTCCGTACTCACCCTGTCCGCCGTATTCATCAGGACGTTCTCCACATCGGTGTTTGTAAACTCCGGGTGCAGCGCAAAGATTAAAGCGGCCACTCCGGAAACATGCGGCGCCGCCATTGACGTCCCGCTCGAGGTCTCGTACGAAGCATCCGGGTAAGTGGATAGAATTTCGACGCCTGGCGCTGACAAATCGACGTACTTTCCAAAGTTAGAAAAAAAAGCCCGTTGATCCTTCCCGTCGGTGGCCGCCACAGCGAGGGTGACCGGGTAAATCGCCGGTGACGGCGCAGCGTCGGTATGCTCATTGCCCGCGGCGGCCACAAAAACGATGCCGGCGCGGTGTGCGCGGTTCACCGCCTCCTCCAAGGCCAGGCTTTTATCCGTTCCACCCCAGCTGGCGTTGATCACCTGAGCCTTCTTGTCGATTGCATACTCGATCGCTTCAATGACATGCGCGATGTCCGAATTCCCAGTGTCGTCAAACGCTTTCAGCGCCATCAAGGAAACCTTCCAACAAACCCCGGCCACACCCATCTGGTTGTTCCCTTCCGCCCCAATAATCCCCGCAACGTGGGTGCCGTGGCTTAGGTCATCGAACGGGTCCCCATCTCTAGAAACAAAGTCGTAGCCATGCAGGTCATCGACATACCCGTCGCCATCGTCGTCCTCCCCATTCTCCGCTTTCTCCCCCGGGTTGGTCCAGATGTTGTGGAGAAGGTCCGGGTGGAAAAAATCGATCCCGGTGTCGATCACAGCCACAATCACTCTGCGATCTCCATCGGTGATTTTCCACGCCTCCGTCATGCCCAAGTCTGCCCCGTCCTTGCCCGCTCCTTGTCCCGTGTTGCGCATGGACCATTGCCTTGAAAACTCGATGTCATCGGGGAAGGGCTTTGAGGGAAGGGCGGCGCCGAATAAGCGCAACCGGTAGTTGGGCTCTGCGTAAACAACACCTTCACTCTGCTGCAAACGCCGCAATACCCCTGGTGTGGCCCCCGGATCCCTCATCCGCAACACACAAAGATGACTCAGCAAGGCCTCGTCATCCGTGGCGATGCCTTGTCTTTGGACCCGGGCAGCGGTCTGCTTTTGAGGCTCGAGATGGCGAATCGTCCCGTTCCACTGCTCCAGCAATGCCTGCCTTCGCACCCGCGGAAAACCCTCGCGAAACCGCACAACTATTTCCCCGGGCACCGCGTCCACTGCCCTGGCTTGCGCGGCCTCAAAATCCTCCCCAAACGCGTTCCCTACCAGCAGCAAGATCGCTGCAAGCCACCCAGCCACCCACCAAGAAACTCGAAGCTCTCGCCCAACATGATCCAGCAAACTCCCCCGGTCCACCCGGC
>CANLCA010000066.1 GCA_947487925.1 Verrucomicrobiales bacterium
CTGCGCACTTCCCGAGAGGCTGCCCAGGCAGCTGAGGATCAAGGCGACGGCACCCACGGCGGGCCCCGTTCCACCGGAAGCGCCTCGCTTCGCAGGAACTTGCCACCATTGCAAAACGCCGGGCACGAGGATGTGAAAAAAAGTATAGGCCAACGTTCCAAGAAAAAAGTAGGGAGCCCCATTGGGCAGCCGAAGGGCAGCCCAGGAAACCAGGGTCCACCCTAGGGCGGGACCCACCGTGCCGGGCCACGACCCAGAAGCAAACCAGGACCACCCCCACACCGCGACAGCGCAACAAAGCGGCCACCAGACCAGAATGCTAGACCAGATCGAAGGTTCCACGTTGATCAAAGCCAGATCCACGCTCATCGACGCGCCCGCCTGTTCCACCGGCACCAAAAGGTCCAGGCCGTCCGGGAAAACTTGGTTGAGTGAGCCCGCCATGGAATAGAGCGAGAGGAGCGCTGAAACCATGAACACTAGGGAGGTGGCAGCCACACAACCACCCACCAGATGTCGCCAACTATAGCGATTCACCCCGCTCGAACTCGCTAATCGCACCCCCACTCCGATCCCGAGAAAGGAGGCCACCGTCGAAAAGAGACAGAATCGCGCGGCGCCGGAAAGTTCTCCTGTGAACAAACGGTTAAACGCCCCGAAACCGCTACCATCTTTGACAACGCCGCTGGGTCTCACCGACCCGCCCTTATACACCACGCGCCGCCCTGATTCGGGTTCGATCCTCCACTGAGCCAGCAACACGGGTGCGTTGATCCCCGGAGAGCGCGTCACAAACCGATTTGGATCCGACGCTTTCGAAGCAAACTTGACTCGAACATCCGACACCGTGTTTGGATCGTTTTGTTGGGGCAGAGGAATGAGATTCGCTCCCCGATCCCGTGCGGGCACAACTACCTGGCCATTGACCAGGACAGACCACAATTCGACGTTCGGGGGGAGCGTGGTTCTCAGGCTCGCTCCGCCTTTGTTTCGGACAAGGTAGCGAGCCTCTGTCACGACTTGACCTTGATCAGAGATCCGTGTCGTGAGAGCCGCGCGGTCCACGACCTGCCCCAAAGTTTCGTTAGAGGCATAAGGTTGGAGTTGCAACTGCAGATTGATCGGACGCGCGCTGTAACGGTAGGCGGCGAGGATCGGGGCATCGAAAAGCAACCGATGTTCCGCGGGTACTTCACCAGGCTCCAAGAGGGTGAGGGTGGGGGAAATCTGAGTGGGCTGCACACGGAACTGGTAGGTGCTGATCACGACCGTATGCCCCTGTTCCTGCGCGGCATCCAGCGGGCGGGCCCCGGTGAACGTCAGGTTTTCGCCTTGTGCCTTGAATGGGCGCTCATAAGTCACCAGGAGTGTGTAGCTCCCGGAGACAGGCGTGTGGAGTTGGACAGTGTATCCGCCTTCGATCTTTTGCCAGTTCCGAATGTTTTTCCCCGTGAACTCGACGTTAAAGTATTCGGCCGACACCTCCACCTTGAACGCGGAAATCGGAGCGCCCGTGACGGAGTAGTTCATGACGCTGCTCCCGTAGGCCACACCTTCTCCTACCGAGAACAAATGAAACACGTCGGCTTGGATCGATTGGGCCAGCCGCTCAAGGTTGAAAGTCGCCTGCCACGCGGCTTCGTTGACACGAAACGCAGCCTGCAGCCCCTGCAGTTTTTTCGGGAAAAACCCTGGGGCAATCTCTGCCAGCCCTTGGGTCAGCCCGGGTGTCAGCCGCAGTCCGGCATCCGACATCACGCCAATGTGCCCGCGAACTGCTTTGGCTTTCAGGACCTCGACCCGGGGAAGTAGCCATCTCGGCTCCCCATCTACCCTGTTCCGTTCAAGCCGCAGCGCGATGAGCTGTCGCCCCGACAATGGGTTAGTATAAGTTACGCGAAGGAGGGAGTCCGTCGAGTCCGCGGTGTCGGTGATGGCATAGTCCGCCATTCCTGCGGCTTGAAGTCGGGCAACGCCAAATCCTTTGGGAACCTTCAGAGCAATGTCCCGAAGGGGGGCTTCCCGAATGTCCAACTCAAGATCGGCATCGATGCTTAACTCGGTTTCAGTCAGCTGATAAACCAGCACCTCGGAAACGCTCACCTCAGGCAGGATATTGTCGGCCTGCACTCGGAGCTGGAAATCCCCGCGGGAGAACTTATACGCAAAACGCTGGCTGGACTGCGGTGGAAGAAGCGACTGGATTGCCTCGGTTTGAGGGATTTGGTTGGGGGAGATTTGAGAGAGTCCACTCGCGGCGACCACTTCAAGCCTGACCGCGCCCTCATTGACGACGCGCACGAAACCTCCGAAACGGGTTACCGACTCGGGCTGGAGCTGCACCGCATCGAACGTCTGAGGAAACGCCCCCAGCGGCTGCTGGAGCTGCACGAGAACTGTGCATCCTTCCTTCTGGGCTTCGTTGAACTGGACCACCAGCCGGCGCTCCTCAGCGGTGGGGCTCTTTTCCACTGTCCAGGCGAGCACCTTCGGTCCCTGGACACGAACGACTTCTCCAAATCCGCGGATCACCAAGACAACCTGGCTCAGTTCGCCTTGCATGATCTTTAGTTCCATGAGTGCGGTCTGCCGGAGCAACCCAGGACTCACCGTGAGTTGAGTCAAGGCCTCCACGGCGTAAAACAATCGCCCCTCAGCCTCAGGTTTCCCTTCCTTCCATGCGAGTCGCACCTCCCCGCTCGAGGGCAGATGGGTTTTGAAGAGGTCACCCGCTCGATCCGGTCGGGCTGCCCCATCGAACCGGAACTGAGTATCGGCCTTCAGCCCCTCAAGGATCATCGGCTGAAATGGGCTGGTCGCTACACGAAAGTTCAACTCGTTCCAACCGTTCGTGGCAATGACCGCGGCTTGGAACTTCAACTGGATAGGGAATTCTCCCGCGCGATCGAACTCCGCCACAAACCTCCCGTCAACCACCCGGATTCTCCAATCAGGCAGATCCCCGATCTCCGTCAAAGCCGCTCCGCGCAGAAGCTCGAGCCTTCCTCCTCGGGGATTTCTCACACGGGCAACCGCGCTCAGCGTGAACGACGCCTGATCGTCCGAGAGCTGACCCGTCAGTTTGAAATCGTTCAGAACAACTCGCCTCGCCTCCGGATCCGCAAACGCCAGCTTCAAGGGCAACCGCCCGGTAGCCCCTTGGAATCGAAACGCGAACGACCCCCCGTTTTGGCCATTCGCCACCTTTGGGAAATCTCCAGGCAACTCCATCGGGTTTACGGAGACCAGGCCCGAAGGACCGGATGGTTGCACCTCGAGATCCCGTTCGAAGTCCACCCTGACAAACCCGTTCGCCAAAGCGGGCTGTTCTGTTGTGAACAGCAATGAGGCAAAGGATGCCGGCACCGATTTGATGAGGGTTTCAGCCTCGATCCGGAACCCAAAACTCGGCATCACCTTATCCGACTTTTTCAAACGAACAATCAGGGACCGCGAGTTCGTCGACGTCTGGCGCACGCTCCAATCTTCCAACACTTCCCCCGTGACTTGCAGGATTGAGCCCTCGCCTGAAAGAGGTATTTGGATTTCCCGCGGGGTGCCTTGCAATACCTCGATTTTCACCAGCACCTCGTGACGCAAGGCATCCCGTGTCGCCCTGATGGCGTGCAAGAAGGAAGCAGCATAAATCGTTCGCTCTCCCCGCTCTCCTCCGGTCCCAAATTCAGCCTGAATCACCAGACGCCCTTTTTCCCCATCAAATCGCCCTTCGATAGTCGCGTTTTTCAACTCCTCTTGGGCAGCCTTCTCCGCAGCGCCAGCCGAGGACAATCCGCACGCCAGAAGAGCCATGATGACCGCGGGCAGCAGCAGCCTGCCCGGCCTCTCGCCAACCAACCAAGTGCGCAGCCAGGTGCGAAGTTCTGAGTTTCGTTTGTGCATAATGAGCTTTGTGCTGTAGACGCCGAAAAAAGGAGGTAATCCCTTTGGACCAGTCATTTTCCAGAAATCGATCGTGCCTGCCGGAGCATGGTCTCCAATTGCCTGGGTCGTGGGTCAGGCGAAAACACCTCGGGCACACCTCTGAGCCAGACCTGGAGCTTGTCGAGTGTGACCTCGGCCGCAAAGGGACTGGCCGCCAGCCACTCCCCAAGGAGGGCGGATGTTCCGGCAAGTCTCATGGCGGAACTCGATTGCTCCATCGGGCTGGCTCCGCCGTTATAGGGAACCATCCATTCCAATTCCCGATACACACCCGTGGAGGGCTCGCGAAACCGAGCCCGGACGACTCCGATGCCACCCTCGCCCTCCTGGTTGATCTGCACGACATAAAGGGCGTTCCCCGCCTCCGCCGCTGCAAGTTCCGCCGCATCCACGGTGTTGTCACGAAATTGCTCCTTCTTCAGCTGATGCTTGGCGTAGCCGATCTGCCGCCACGCGGGGACTCGGAGCGGATTGAACTCCACTTGAACCTTCACGTCCGCCGCAGCCACATGCAACGCCCCCGCCAATTGGTTCACGAAACTCGTCGATGCCTCTTCCGCTGAGTTCACAAATCCGTAGCGGCCATCGCCGTGACGGGAGAGCTGCTCCAATAATTGGTCGTTGTAGCCTTCCCACCCAATCCCGAAGCAGTCCAGGGCCACTCCCCGTTTTCGATGCGATTCCACCTGCCTTTCAAGCCCTTCAGGTTCCACCTCCCCAAGGTTTGCCGCCCCGTCGGTAAGCAGGATCACCCGGTTCACACCATGGGGCATGAAGTGTCGCAACGCGGTTTCATACCCAAGCCTCAACGCTTCCTCCAGATTCGTCCCTCCTTCGCGAGTCAGTTCCGCTGTTTTTTTGATAAGCTCACCAGCCTGCGACCCTGGCAACGCATCCACCCAGAGACGTGCTGTCCGGGCGAAGGACACCACGCTCACGCGATCTTGCGCCCTCAGTTTCGACGCCAACGCGCTCAGAATTTCGTGAATAATCCCGACCCGGTCTGCCCGCTCCATCGAACCTGAATTATCCAGAAGAATAACCAAATTGTAGGGGCGCCCAGGTTCTCTGCCGAGCGCCGCAGTTTTGATAGAAAACCGCAACAGATCCTGGTTATGACCGAACGCATAACGTGCTCGGTCCCAGGCAAATCCAATGGGCGACCCAGCGGAGGGTTGAGGATCACGGTAATCAAGGGCGTTGATGAACTCCTCGCTGCGCACCGCCCCAGGGGAAGGCAGGGCCCCTGCGGCAAGACTCGCGGCAGCCAATTTGAAAGACACATCGGTCACGTTCAACGAAAAGGTCGAGAAAGCATTTTCGCGAGTGAACTGCTCGGGCTGAGGTTCTGGGGCAGAGGCCGAATCTACAATCGGCACCATCTCCTTGTCCTTTGCCTCGGGGACAGCTAGGGCTTGGGTGACCTTTTTCCCAAGTTGGGCCTGAGAAAGAGTAGCGGATTTCCAATCCACTTCCCTTTCCGATTCCCGAGCTAATGCCAAGTCATCGGTCGAGGTGGAGGTTCCCGAGATTCTCCCATAGGACCTGGAGAGAACGTCCTCTTTCACCGCCGGTGTTCGAGCTCTCGAGGTCAGAACCGATGCCATATTGACAGAGAGGCCAACAGGCTTGTTCTCGTTGGCCGTGGCGGCTCCCGCCAGGGAAGTGTCTAGATTCTCAAGCTTCGGGGAATCTGCCTTCAGACTAGGCAACAGAGTGGGACGCTTGCGGAACTCGGGAGCCGCGGAAGTTGAAACGTCGCCAAAACTTCCGGCCGAGGCTTGTGATTTTTCCTTGAGCGCGAGGGGACGCGAAGCTTCACCGAGCTCCCGGCGGACTTGGACTTGGGCTTCGGAAGGATCTCTGGTTTCCCCCCTCCCACCGAGCCCGGATGCGTCCTGCTCGAGGGGTTTGAAAAACGAGAATGCTTGCGCGGGGATTGGCGATGCAGGCGCCGGAGGAGGACCTCCTTGCGGAGCCGCCGGGTCGGAATCCCTCCGCAAGTACCTTGTTTTGCTCTCCGCTGGCCGGACGCCTTCTGCCAAACCGTATCGCCTCATTGTGCTGGGCTCTAGCCTAGGGCTCGGTGGTTGTTCTGAAGCATCTGCCATGGAAAGCGTTGTAGCTCCAGGCAGGACTTGAGCCACCGCGCCCCGTTCGGCATGCAACTCAAGCTTCGCAACCGAAGCCCCCCACGGGGCTTCTGGGGCGGGGGTCTTCGTTGCGGCAGTCACTTTCGGCAATTCGTTGCCAGACTCGAGCGCCAACTTGTTCGTTAATACCAGGGAAGCGTAGCGAGTCGGCCTAGCTTTGACAAAATTGGGCAAAGTCAACGCTGCCACAATGCCCAAGAACGCCAAGAGCGCCGCGATTCGAAGCCAGGGCACTGATCCACGCCCTGCCATTCGCTCCAATTCGATGGATGGGACGCTCTTGAACAGGCTCAGCAATACGTCGCGACGCCGGTCGGAAAAACGGTGCGCCGGTTGGGTGACCGGATCAGCCTTCTCAGGCATCGCGGTCGCTTCCACCAAAAGCCCCAGAGTCTGCCGAAGTCGCTCATAGAGCAGCGCGAGCTCCGGTTTCGCTTGGAGTTGTGCAAGTACCTCTGCGGACTCGTCAGGAGAAAGCTCCCCCAGAAGGAGAGCGGTAACCCTGACTTCATTGTCCGTCGGAACTGGGTCGCTGGAATCCGTCTTCATATCCTCATCATGGTATGAGTCCCGCCTTGGCAACCTCCGAGGCGAGGGACTTTAATGCGTGATGCAAGAGATACCCCACATGGCTCACGGTGAGGCCTGTGCGTTCACTGATTTGCTTGTACGAAAGCCCCTCCTGGAACTTCATTTGAACTAGGTCGCGACTGCGCAGGTCGAGGTTTTGCAAGCCTGCTCGAACCATGCCAATCCCTTCAAGACGAACGATCTCTTCATCCGGAAGAGGCCGCAAATCCATCGAGTCCTCCACGGCCGACGAGCGGTCATCGTCATCCGACCGTGGGTGGGGCAGGGATACGATCTTGCGTTCATGACGACGATGATTGAGCGAGAGGTTGTGCACAGTGCGGTAAAGCCAGCTTCGGCGGTCGCGGACCCTTCCAAATTGCTGGTGCAGACGCATGAAAGCTTCCTGCACGACGTCTTGGGCCTGGTCGGCGTCTCCCAGCAGCCGCGTTGCGTAGCCGAGCAACGGGCATTCCAGGGCCTTGAACAACGCCTCGAGGCACTCGCCGCCGGGATCTTCGCTTTGAGGTGAAGGCTCCAAACTCATGCCTGATGTGTCATCCGATTCTGGATTAAATGCCGCATTCGCCTTCGCCCGCCCATCGCCGCTGAGTCTGCAGGGTCACTTCCTAAGACACCGGAAGCGACGCTTTATTAGAAAAAACATTGATGATTGATTTGGCTCCTTCGGACGACTAATGTCACCCACGTTCAAGGACCAAGGTCTCTGCCGACACTTCGATTCGTCGAATGGGCAGTCGTCCTGGTCAAGATTAGAAGCCATGTCCGCCCTAAGTCCTAGCGAAGAATCCCAGTTGCTCTCGACCATAGAGATGTTCGAGGTGATCACCCAATCCCAGCCACTGGATCCGCAGTCCTGGGATATCCTCAAGGAAGCTTACGTGAGGTTGGGCAAGACCAAGGACGTGCTCAACACTTCGAAGAAGCTGGCGCAGGTCTATGTGCAACTGGGCCAGTTGTCCTCGGCGATTCTCGAATACGAAACCATCCTCCAGCGCCATCCGGATGACAAGGACGTCCTGAAAGCCCTGGCCGAAATTGAAACGCGCGCGCGCGGGAAACCCAGTCTTCAGCGCCGATCGATCACATCTGCATCACCGATTGCTAGCCCTCGGTTGGAACCAGCGCGACGCGTCCCTTTTTCTTTGCGGCATTTCCGCCTTCATGGGTGGTATTGCCGTGTTCCTATCCCTCCACGAAGGCAAGGAGATCTCTTTGTTCACATGGGGTTTCGTAGTCACCATCCTGGGCGCTATGGGCATGGCCAGCCGACGCGCCTTCACTCGCCGATCATGATCAACCTAGAAGACGCTCTCGAGAGAATTTTGCGCGAAATTCAACCCCTTGAGTCAGAGGGCGTTGGGCTCTGGGATGCGGCTGAACGCGTCGCTTCTGATTCCATCCTCGCTCCTATCGACCTCCCCCCGTTTGATAATTCCGCCATGGACGGCTACGCGGTGCGGGCTGAGGATGTGCGGTCGGCCTCGCCCGATAACCCGACGATTCTTTCGGTCATCGGTCAGGTCCCCGCAGGCTCTTTTTTCAAGGGTCAACTCGGAGTTTCGCAAACGATTCGCCTATTCACAGGAGCCATCCTCCCCGAAGGAGCCGATGCGGTGGTCATGCAGGAGGACACTGCTCCAGCCACGGACCCCAGCTCTATCCAAGTAATCGAACCGGTCAAACCCTTCGAGAATGTCCGATTCCGCGGGGAAGATCTTAAAAGGTACGACTTGCTGATTTCCCGAGGTCAGGTGTTCGGTTTCGCTCAACTCGGCATCCTGGCGGCCACGGGCATTGGATCGGTGCGGGCATTCGCTCGCCCTAAAATCGGCCTGATCGCAACCGGCTCCGAACTCTGCGAACCCGGTCGACCTCTCGCCAAAGGTCAGATCTACGAAAGTAACAGAATCGCGATCCGGACCCTGTTGAGCCATTCCTCAACCGACTTCAAGATCTTCCCTCTGACCGTCGACTCCCCCTCCGCGACGAGAGATGTCCTGTCAGAAGCCTTCGACTCCTGCGATGCCGTCATCTCTACCGGCGGCGTTTCTGTTGGGGATCATGATTTTGTGAAAGAAGCATTCTCGAATGTGGGAGGAAAGATCGAGTTTTGGAAATTGGCTCTGAAGCCGGGCAAACCCTTCGTTTTTGGCAAGTATAAGAATGTTCCATTCTTTGGTTTGCCCGGAAATCCCGTCTCAGCCCTCGTCACATTCCAACTGCTGGTCCGACCAGCAATCAACAAACTTCGCGGGATAATTTCATGGAACCAAACTTTCTCCCAGGGAATCCTCGTCGAATCCATCAAGAACCACGGAGATCGACGACACTTTGTTCGCGTGAAAATGGATGACGCAGGCAGGGTGACCCGGGCCGGATCCCAAGGATCTCATATCCTCAAATCACTGAGTGAATCAAACGGGCTCCTCGACATCGCTCCTGGCATCACCCTCGCCGAAGGAGCCAGGGTCCCAGTCATTAAATGGCATTAACTCGAACCCAACCGAGGCCGTGGGATTCGATCCGCAACTCCATCACGCCTGCCTAAAATTTCCGGCTGGGAAACTCTAAGACGCCCGGACGAGGCGCGACCGTGGGCGGGGCGACGACAGGAACCAAATTAGCTCCGGAATTGAAATTCAGAAAACGGGCCCCCCCCGGATCAATTGTTCCAAACGAGGCAGAATTGCGGCCCTTGTTTCCCTGTTGAAACGGTGACAGAAGATCTTCTCTGCGCTGAACCAGATCATCCACGCCTCTGGAACTGGGCGACAGCGGAGCAGTAGGACTGAGCTCTTTCCTCGTGGGGTCCACACCAAAAATAGCGATCGGTTCAATCGATGACCCCTCCCCTGGAGTCGCCATCAGCGGATTCAAACCTTTGAAGTCCTTAACGACGGAGTCCGAGTGTGGATCCAGGAGTCGCGCAAAATCATCGCGCGATTTTTGATTCCGTTCCTTTTCCCTGAGGGTCTTCGTGGTAGAGAACGGGCTCGCCGTCATCGTGCCTCCAAAAAGATCGGGTTGCTCCACTTGCGGTCCTGCCGGCTTTTTTTCCCTGGAAAAGGGCAACTGCCCGAAAGCGCCACTC
>CANLCA010000067.1 GCA_947487925.1 Verrucomicrobiales bacterium
ACCGACTTTTAGGGTCAGCGTGGGTTCTTTTGGCATATTGGGTTAATTGCGGGTTTGAGCCGTCAAGGGCAAAGACGCTGGATGGTCCAGGAATTGTCCTCTTGTTTTGTGTAAAGAAAGCGGTCGTGAAGTCTGCTGGAGCGACCCTGCCAGAACTCTATCGTGCTGGGTTCAACACGGAATCCACCCCAGAACGACGGCAAAGGAATCTTGCCACCGGCGAATTTCTGTTTGATTTGCTGCCATTGCATCTCCAGCAGTTTCCTGGAGGAGATGGCGGAGCTCTGTTTGGAGGCCCAGGCTCCTATCTGGCTGTCGAGAGGGCGTTGAACAAAGTAGGCCAGGGATTCCGTGGTCGAAACCCTGGACGCGGTCCCGCACACAATCACCTGCCGTTCGAGAGGCACCCAGGGAAACAAGATACAAACGTGGGGATTGGACTCGATGTGCCGCGCTTTGCGGCTCTCGAGGTTGGTAAAGAAAACAAAGCCCTGGGCGTCATATTGCTTGATAAGAACGGTCCTCAGTAGAGGGAAGCCTTGTGGGTCTGCCGTGGCCAGGCTCACCGCGTTTGGTTCGACGAGCTTCGACTGGCACGCTTCATCAAACCACTTTGTGAACTGCAGGATTGGATCGCCATGCAGATCGCCGCGCCGCAAGGCCGCCTTCTCGTAGGTCGATCGCATGTTCGCTAGATCCATGGCTTCATTCCTAATGAACACTTGAGAAAATGGAAAGGGTTAAGGCGCGGTTCATGGGAAGGAAAACCTCCAGCCAAACGACGCGATTTGCGGTCATGAACCGGGCAGGCAAGGTAGAGACATTCCACCGGAACGTCCCTATCGGACTCCAAGGCCTCTGAATTTGATCGAAAGAAAGCGCTGTTTTTTGCTGGGTTTGGCCGAGTTTTGGAGTATCCTGGATGTGGTTTTAACCCAGCCAAGTCACCTCTGTATTTATGAGCCACAATGCATCCACTCCACTGAATGGGAACAGCTCAGACACCGAGACCGTGGGTTCTGTTCCCGCAGTGCTGATTCCTGACCAGAGATCTGCCGCGGCAGCGCGCAGAAGGGACTACCCTTTTCACTTTCCGTCTGACCGCCGTCGATTGGGAGGAACGTTCGACGTGGCGGAAGGGTCGCGGAGGTTGCTGCGGTTCTTTTACTTGGAACGGCGCGTGATGCAGGCTCTCGGAGCCTGGACCCTCACCATTCCAGAATTCGAAGTGAAGTTGGAAACGGGGCGACACATTTTTTACCACGCGGACGCGGCCTTGGTTTTGAGGGAACGGTTGAAGGAGATGGAGCGGCGGGTGAAAGATATCGATGCTTTTCGTGACCCCGAGGTCGATCGATTCATCGAGGAAGTGCTCTGCGCGCGTTCCGCTCCCGAGTTGCTCGTGGGCGTCCACCAGGTCCTGGGCCGCGCCTTGGAAACCGCCTATCGCCACCACATCGACCACACGGATTCCCTTACCGACGCTCCAACAATCCGATGTTTGAAACGGATTTTGAACGATTACGAGCCGATGTTGAACTGGGCGGAGGCGGCGGTCGAAGCGTATGTGGTTGGCGGCGTTGAGGAGTCGGGCTTGGCAGTATGGCGCTGGCATCTGCAGCGGTTGTTGACATCCATCGGCGGGGTCACCGGAACCCAGCCGAAGAGTGCGCCGCCGTCGCCTTTGAGATCCATTGAGCAGCCTTTTGTGAGGGGCACAGTCCCCTTGAGAGATACTCGATTTGACACTTTCAAGAACACCGGCGACTACGACGTTGCCGACGGACAGGAACGGTTTGCCAAGGATTCGTATGAAAGTCTGAGGCTGCGATTCATTCGGACTCAACGGGATGAAGTAGACGCCATCGAGGCTTTTGGAACTTTTATCTGGGACATCCGCTTCAAGGATTTTCAGTCGGAGTACGACTTGGCTCGAATCACTTGGGACGAAGCCCGGCATACGGAGATCGGGCATCGTGCACTCCAGGCGTGCGGCTATGACCCCTTCGAATTGAGGAATCGGTTGACCGGGTCGACTTGCCGCGGTCCGATGGAACCGGCTTTCGCGATGGCCGAGATCAATTTGTTCGGCGAAGTGGGGGTGCTGAAAACCATCAGCGGCTTGATCAGCACGGCGGTGGAACGTCAGGACGCCCTGCTTGTGCACGTGGCTGACTACATCCGTGCGGACGAACGAACCCATGTTCGCAAGGGGCAGGGCATCATCAGGGTAATGACCGACATGGACGCCAAGGCCCTGGAGTTACGGACCCGCGAACTGTTCACCGAGTGCCTCGTCAGCCTAGGGGTTGTGAAGAAGGATATGGATGTCTTCACGGTTTCGCGGGAAGACATTGAACATTTGGTGGGGGAATGACGGGGGAGTGGATGAGTGGGTAGTAATCAGTGGTCAGTGGTCAGTGGTCAGTGGTCAGTGGTCAGTGGTCAGTGGTCAGGGCGATTGGAGGGGTGTTGACAACCTGCTGGGGTGAGAGCGCCAAGTGACGAGTTTGTCGCGGAGGCCCGGGATTGCGGCGCGAAGGCTTTCGTGGTGGGAGAAGGGCGGTGAGAAAGGGGTTCAGGAACGGGGGAACTTCGAGTCTCCCGACGCGTTGAAAGTCTTTCCAGAGAGTCGTCGCAGCTTCGGGTTTAGGAAGTTCCAGCACCGTGGCAAGGAATTCGAAGAGCAATTCCGATAACACATTGAGAGCGATTCCGTGGGTGCGCCGGGTTCGTTGGAAGAGCCAGTCTGAAAACCTCAGGAACGAAATGAACGGCGATCCTGACTTCGCCCAGATCAGCGGCGTGGTTTCCACGAAGTTGCCGCTGTTGCCCACCAGGTCCCAGTAGCGGGAGAACCTTCGCAGTTGCTGCAACGTGGAGAAGTTCATGAGTTTGTTTTGCAGGATTTCGTAAGGCGGCATCGGGCTGTAGACCATGCCCCATTCCCGGTCATGCCGAACGATCGGCGTGCCGCGCAGTCGTTTGAGGATGCCCACCTGGATTTCCTGAGGTCCCAACCCTACGAGGCGGTCGAATCCCTCGGCAAATGAACCGAGGGTTTCTCCTGGCAGTCCCGCAATGAGATCGGCGTGGATATGAACTCCGGTGTGCTGCCTCAGAAATCGAAAGTTTTCCTCCAGTTTAGTGAAATCCTGGCGCCTGCTAATATTGCGGGCGACGGACTCATCGAAAGTTTGAACGCCGACTTCCAATTGGATCGATCCCGTTGGAAACTGTGCGATCAGAGTTCGCAGCGCCTCCGGCAGGCGGTCAGGAATCATCTCAAAGTGCACAAAGAGTCCAGGGCGCAGTCGCTCGAGGAAAAAGCGGAGGATTGAAGTGCTAGCACTCAGGTTGAGGTTGAAAGTTCGGTCAACGAACTTGAACTGCAAAGCGCCACGAGCCAATAACAAGTCGAGTTCCCGAAGAAACGGTTCGATGGGAAATTGGCGGACCGGGATGTCGAGTGAGGACAGGCAAAACTCGCACGTGAAAGGGCATCCGCGGGAGGCTTCCACGTAAAGAACACGGTTTCGGATGTCGTCATCGGTGTAGAGGGAGTAGGGAAGTTGGAGGTGCGGAAGCTCTGGCAGTGCCGCTTGAATGACCTTTTGCCTCGGTGGGTTGCCGCTGAGAAGTGCCTGGCAAAGCGTGGCAAAAGCGATATCTGCTTCGCCTGCGACGACGTAATCCGCCAGGCCGGTGATCTCCTGTTCCGAGGACTCGTAACTGACCTCCGGGCCACCGAGGACAACCAAGAGCTCTGGTCGGAGGCGTCTCAGAAGTGTCACAACCTCCAGGGTTTCGTTCGCATTCCAGATATAAACTCCGAGGCCGACGATTCGTGGAGAGACGGCAAGTATCGATTCGAGGATGTCGATCGGCCGTTGGTTGATGTCGTATTCAGCGATAGCGGCGCGCGACTGGAGTGGCCCGAGGTTGGCCATTAAGTAGCGTAACCCAAACGAGCTGTGCAGGTATTTCGCGTTGAGGGTGGCCAATAGGATCTCGGGCATTTCAGAGTGGAGGCTACCCTTTTTGGGGCGGGTTGCCAAGAAAACGGTGGACATCCCGTGGTTTAGAGCTGAAGAGTTTGGCTTTTGGAGCTTATGAGAGTGAAGTGCCCCATGTGCCGAGCGGTTGGTGACTGGTTTGCCGGTCCATTTGGGCCGTTTTGTTCGAAGCGTTGCAAACTGGTGGACCTTGGGAAGTGGTTTAACGAGGAGCACAAGGTTACGGAGCCCCTGCGGCCCGATCATTTTGCAGAGTTTGCGGAGTTGCCGCCTGGGGATTATCTCGATACACCGGAACCGCTTGAGGAACAGTCATGAACAACCTGGATCGATTCAAATCGGAAGGCGACCTCAACGTGTCCCCGACGCGGAAGGAATGGTCCCGCGCAGCAATCGGCGAGCAGACTCGCACGCTGCTGGATGAGGACGCGGCGGTGTTTTTGCATCAAGCGCTCTCGACCCCGTGTTTGAACGTCCTGCGAGGCGCCGAAGGGGCGGTGATAGAGGATTGGGAGGGGCGCAGGTTGTTGGATTTTCATGGAAACAACGTTCACCAGGTTGGATTTGGGCATCCACGCGTGCTTGAGGCTATCACCGAACAGATGCGGCAGCTTTCCTTTTGCACGAGGCGATATACAAACGTGCCCGCGATTCGGCTTGCGCAGAAGTTGGTCGCGCTGGCGCCGGGCGACTTGAACCGTGTGCTTTTCGCTCCCGGCGGGACCAGCGCCGTGGGCATGGCGATCAAGCTGGCGCGGGCTGCGACCGGCCGTTTCAAGACCATCTCGATGTGGGATTCGTTTCATGGGGCGTCCCTCGACGCGATCTCAGTCGGGGGCGAGGCTATTTTCAGGAGCGGCGCGGGACCTTTGATGGCGGGATGCGAACATGTGCCACCTCCCGACAATCGGCATTGCCCTTTTGCCTGCGGCGCCGCGTGCAACCTGAAGTGTGCGGACTACATTGAATACGTTCTCGAAAAGGAGGGCGACGTGGCCGCGGTGATCGGAGAAACAGTCCGGAGCACCCCGTTCATTCCGCCCCTTGACTACTGGAGGAAGGTGCGTGCGGCGTGTGACAAGCACGGGGCGTTGCTGATCCTGGATGAAATACCTCATTGTTTGGGGCGCACCGGCAAGAATTTTACTTGCGAGCATTACGATGTGGTCCCGGACATCTTGGTGATCGGGAAGGGGCTTGGCGGAGGGGTGTTTCCCTTGGCTGCAATCATCGCCCGCGAAGGCTTGAACGTGATGCGGGACAGGGCGCTGGGGCATTACACCCATGAAAAGAATCCCGTGGCTTGCGCGGCCGGGTTGGCGGCCATACGCGTGATTGAAGAGGAAGGGTTGCTCGAAAATGCGCGACTGATGGGCGCTCTGGCATTGAAGGAGATGAGGTCCATGATGGAGCGCAGCCCGTTCATCGGGGACGTGCGCGGGCTGGGACTTCTCATGGGGTTGGAACTTGTGCGGGATAAAGCGACGGGAGCACGCGCGGGGGATCTAGCGGAAAGAGTGATGTATCGCTGCCTCTCGGAGGGTTTGAACTTCAAACTGACGATGGGAAACATCGTGACCCTGACGCCCGCCCTGACGATTAATCAGGATGAGATGAGGCAGGCGTTGGGAATCCTCGACCGCGCTATTCTGGAGGAAGGGAAAAGCTGAAAATGAAAAGCTGAGAACAGAAAGTGGAAAGCGGAAATGGGGAGCATGGGCTGCTGATCACATTTTTCTCTGCTCTCAATTTTCTGCTTTCAGTTTTCAGCTTTCAGTTTTCAGCTTTCTATTTGTGGAGGATTTAAGGTTGCTCGGATGGGGTTGGGTTGCCTAAGTTGGGCTGTGTGAAGTTATCCGTGAAGAGCGATTACGCTGCCCGAGCGGTGCTCGGTTTGGCCCGGGCGTATGCGGGAGGGCGTTCGATGCGAGTCGAGGATCTGGCTCGAGCTCAGGGCATTCCACCCAACTATCTCGTTCAAATCCTGATCGAATTGAAGGCGAGGAGGCTTGTGAAGAGCGTTCGAGGCAAGGAAGGAGGTTACCTGTTAGCCGTGCCCCCGGCTGAGATCACACTGGGCGACGTGCTTCGGGCTGTTCATGGCCAGGTGTTCGACACCCCTGCGTTGACGGATGGTTCCTGTCCGGTCGAACTAAGATTCGCGTGGCAACATCTTCAACAAACGATGGACCGAGCGTCTGATGGCATCACCTTCCAGCAACTTTCGGAGCAGAGTGTAGAAAAGGAAAAGATGTATTACATTTAGTCCATCACCTCTTGAACCTGACACCCTTCATTCTTCGGTTTCGAGGTTTCCTATGGTGCATGGCATTCTTGATGTGTTGCCCCCCTGGATTCGGGCAAATCTTGCTGGGTCGGCAAGTTTTGACCCTTGATGGAGAGGGTTCCTTCGTGGAGTTGCCGAGAGGGGTGTTCGCTGGGTTGAAACAAGCCACGGTGGAGGGTTGGATCAAGTGGGAGCGTTTGGATCCGTTTTCACGCTTTTTCGAATATGGTGCGACTCAGCGGTCCATCGCGGTGATGCACCATGAGGTTTCTCCGGACCTGATGTTTCAAGTGTGGCCCGGCACCCGGCGCGCTTCGGGGATTCACATGTCAGGAATCATCCGTAGCAACGAATGGTGCCACATCGCAGCGGTGTGTGGTACCGGGGGCATGAAGCTCTACTTTAACGGGGTGCTCTTAGGAGATCATCCGTCCTCGGTGTCCTTCTCGGAGATGGGCCCTCAAGCGAGGGCATTTTTAGGCAAGTCGGCTTGGTTTCGACATGATGGCGCGACAAAAGGCCAGCTGGCGGAGTTTCGAGTCTGGAATACGGTGAGAAGTCAGCAAGAGATCCGCGAAGGTCTGTTCCGTCGATTGAGCGGGAACGAGCCGGGGTTGGTAGGGGTCTGGCCGTTTGATGGCAACGCTGAGGATCTTGGAACCAACCGTTACCACGGGCTGGTGCGGGGGAGGGCTGAATTCTTTCAAGGTTCGCTCCCGAGTACCGAGGAACTTCCTCGTTTTGCCGTGGTCGATGGCCAGACGCTGGATCCCATGGGTAACCTTCTGAACAAGGTCTTGGTTTACCTGGACGCCGAAGGTAACACGCGGACATTTTCCAGGAGCGGGATTATGGGCAGTTTTCCGGTGGCCAATCCCGGCAGCTTCCGCATGGCAAGTTACGATGTGATGGTTCCGCTGAGGATCGAAGGGGTGGCGACCAACGGCTACTCGGGCTCCGCCGAGGTGGTGCTTCGACCAGGAGAGGTTCATAAGCTCAATCTGGTTTTGAATCCCGTGGGACCGGGGGGGAGGATTCCTTCGCCTTTGTTGCGATACTTCTCCCGTGAACTCACGAACTCCCCGGTATCGAGACGCATCAGCGCGGCGCGTCGATGGGCGGAAGCGGGTGCGGTGGCCGAAGAGGTGGGGCCGAGCCTGGCGGCTGCCTTGAAGGATGAAGAGAGGGATGTTCGAATTTATGCGTCGGAAGCTCTCACCCATTTTCAGAGAGCCAGCGTGCAGGAGTTGGGGGCGTTGATTGGGGCGTTGAACGACACCGAATCCGAGGTGAGGAAGAACGCCGAAACCAAGCTCAAAAGGGTCACATTGCCCGACTCACTACAGCTCTATTTCACACGCAAAAGTGTGGCGATGACGTACCTTTTCTCGGGGCTGCTGATTTCTTTTACCCTTCTGCATTTTGTGCTCTATGTTTTCTATCCCAAGGAACGGAGCAATTTGCTTTATGCCCTGTATTGTGGCGCCTCGGCAGCAGCGACCATTCTCTTGGAAGCGCGAGACAACTCGGAGGGCTTTCCGATTGTTTTCATCGCCACGTTTTTTGCGGCGCTCATTTTCGCCCTGCGACTCGTTTATTCGTTGTTCACGCCCAAACTGCCCCGGCGCTTTTGGTTCTTCCCGATCTATTGGCCCCTCTTTGTCTTGATGACCTGGCTCTTCCCGCAGTTGGATCGTGAGATTGGATTTTTTGGCGGCATGGCGGTTTTTTATGTTTCGATCCTCGGCGAGATGCTCCGGGTGATCAATGGAGCGATACGATCGAGGCTTGCTGGGGCATGGATCGTCGGAGTCGGGTTTGTGTTGTTGATCCTCTGCCAAATCACTTCCGTGCTGGCGCTGACCAAACCATCGGTCAAGGAATTCCTCGGCCACACGCTGTCCGACAACCTCTTTCAGATCAGCGTGACGGCGTTTGTCGTGTCCAACTCTCTCTACCTGGCGCGGCAATTCGCTGTGACGAATCGCAACCTGTTCCAGGCGAAGACGGAGATCGAAGCGGCGAATTCTCAACTGGCCGTTGCGAAAGCCTCGGCGGAGGCTGCAAACCGGGCCAAGACACACTTTCTCGCCAGCATGAGTCATGAGTTAAGAACGCCGCTCAACGCCATCATCGGCTACTCGGAAATGATGGAGGAAGAAGCCGTCGAAACGAACACTCAATCGTTTGTGCCGGATTTGAAAAAAATCCAGATCGCCGCACGCCACCAGTTAAGCCTCGTCAACGACATCCTCGATTTCTCAAAAATCGAGGCTGGGAAAATGACGGTGTTCGTGGACGAATTCGACCTCCGCAAGGCAATGGAGGAAACCGCCGCCATGGTGCAACCGCTCGTGATCAAAAAAGGGAACCATTTTGAGCTGGCATCCTTTGAGCAGCTTGGAAATATGACATCGGACCAGACCAAAGTCCGTCAGATCCTCTTTAATCTGCTGAGCAACGCGAGCAAGTTCACAGAGAAAGGAGTCGTCAAATTGGAGGTCGAGAGAGTGCCGGCAATGCCTGTGTCTGAAGCAGGGGCGGCTCCTGCGACTCCAGAGAAGAGCGCCCCAATGGACGATCTGACACATCTCGAGAGGCTAGTTTTCAAGGTCTCGGACACTGGAATAGGCATGAGCCCCGAATCGGTGGGGCGAGTTTTTCAGCCATTTACCCAGGCTGATGTCACGACTCATGCCAGGTATGGTGGCACGGGGCTAGGGCTCGCGATCAGCAAGAAGTTTTGCGAGATGCTCGGGGGTCGACTCGAAGTCTCGAGCGAACCTGCAAAGGGATCCGTCTTCACGGTCACCCTGCCTGTCGTGGCGCCCTCCACGGAGGAGAGCGCGGTTTCTGACAAAAATCAGATGTCCGATTTAGGGGTTTAAGGCAATTGCCGAGGCCAATTCTTCCGCGGGATAGGTCCAGATCTCCGCGAGCGTCGGATGATAATGAGGAATGGTGGCCAGCGTATGGACGGTTAACCGTTGATGCATCGCCACGACGATTTCGTGGATCAACTCACCTCCAAGAGGGCCAACACAGCAGCCTCCCAGGATTTCTCCGGTGCCAGGGCAGGCCAGCAATTTCACAAACCCATCTCGAGCCTCCATTATCAACGATTTTCCATGGTCGTTGAATGGATAAGTCGCCGCCAGGAAAGGGATACCGCCGGCCCGTGCTGCTTTCTCGGTCAACCCGACGGTGGCCATCTGGGGCTCCGTGAAAACGACACTCACCAAGAGACGGTCATCAATAGTTCTGGGCTGAGTGGGATGGAGGATGTTGTGAGCCGCAATCTCCCCCTGTTGAATGGCGATGTGGACGATCTCATGGCGACCCGTGCAGTCGCCGGCCGCAAAGATGTGAGGAACGCTGGTTTGCATCGTCTGTTCGGTCCAAACTCGACCTGACTCAACGCGAACACCTGCCAATTCCAAACCCAGTCCCT
>CANLCA010000068.1 GCA_947487925.1 Verrucomicrobiales bacterium
CGAGGCTTACAAATTGTACGAGGAAGTGGCCAAATCGGGGAGCTTCTCGACCTGGGTTGAGCAGGCGATGCAACGCAAAGAGCAGCTTTCCATCAAACACCCGGATTTGGCGAAAACTAACGCGCCATCGGTCGTCAAACCCGCGCTGCCTGCCGGAGCACCGACTCCTGCTGCCAAATAGCCGGAATCAAAAGGCTTTCAGCATCGCATTGATCGAGGTCGCGGCAGGGTTGGTGTTTCACAAAGGCAGGTTGCTGATCACCCAGCGTCTCCCCGGAGTTCATCTTTCGGGGTTGTGGGAATTTCCTGGAGGCAAACGCGAGGCGGGTGAGTCTTTCCAAGAATGCCTGGCTCGCGAACTCGTGGAAGAACTCGGAATTAAAGTTCAAGTGGGCGCCTTGTTCCATCAGGTAACCCACGGCTACCCTGGGAAAGCCGTTCATCTGGAGTTCTACCTCTGCTCGATGCTCCCGCATTCGCCCAATCCCAAAGCAATCGATTGCGCAGCATTCTCATGGGTCACCAAAGAACAATTGGCAAACTTTGAATTCCCCGAAGCCGATCGCCAACTGTTGTCCGCATTGAGCAGCAGAACCGAGTTCTGGACTACTCCCGTGCCGTAGTCATTCAACTCTAAAACGGCTGTTGCTCATGGCGAATCTTCGCGACTTTCCATAGCCGTTTGAGGGTTCAATCGACATCAATGGTAGCCACCACAAATCCCACGACCACCGCTGGAACGGGACGCATCCCGATGTTCGAGCTGAAAGGCGGCTCAAGGGCTGGAGCGCGCCGCTGGCACCAGAGCTCCGGCGGCGGCCCTGCCGTTCTCGGATTGAGGCTTCAATCTTTTCAGAAGAACCTTTGATTTGCGCCCGCTCTGGTCGTACCGCTCCCGTCTGGAAGGAGGTAGATCTTCCGCGCTGCCCTCAACGAACCCGCCTTTGGACTGAAAATAAGTAAAGGCTTGGGTGGAAAGGGTAATCAACTCACTGAGCCCCAACTCCTTCGCTTTTGTCTCCACAAACTGGATCAGTTTGCGTCCGATCCCCTGGTTTTCGTGGGAGGGGTTCACAAAAAGACAGGCCAGCTCGCCTTTTTTTTGGTCGTGAAAAAGATGCAGCGCAACGCACGCTACAGGATTCTTATCGATCTCAAATATGTAATAATCCTGGAGTTGCTTCTCGATGCTCACCCGCGTTCGCTTCATCAACTCGTCGTTCGCCACTGATTTTTGGATTAACATGAAGATGTTCCGCACATCCTTCTTCATGGCTCGCCTGATTTGTTGATACTCATTTTCGTAAATCAGAGTGCCGATGCCTTCGTTGGAGAACACTTCCGCAAGCAACCCTTCGTCAACGCGACCGTTGATGATGTGAGCCCGCTGCACCCCAGATTGGCAGGCGAGTGCCGCGTGTTGGGTCTTGGAAAGAGTTTCGACGGCGAAGTCGGCCTTGTGGTCTCTGAGAAGACTCTCCAGGTCCGCCACCGGCATCTGCCGGATGAGTTGTCCCTTGAAGGTCAGCCCTTCCTCAGTGGTGATAAAAATAACTTTGGTGGCCTTCAAAGCGGAGGCCACAGCCACAGCAACAGAATCAGAATTCACCCGATAGGTCTTGCCGTCACCGTCAAATCCTAGAGGTGGCACTACCGGAATGATGCCTTGTGTCAGGAGTCCGTTCAGCATTTCGAAATCCACACGTTCAACTTTTCCCGTAAACAGATGATCCTGCCCCTGCAGAATTCCCAGGGGATGGGCAATGATGGCGTTGGTGCTCACCGCTCTCAAATCGCTCGCGGAAAGCCCCTCGAGGATCTCATGTGTCAGTCGATTGGAGGCTGTCAACGCAAGTTTGAGCGTCGCCTCGTCGGTGATCCCTGTCCCATCGAGATTACTCGCCTCAATCCCTTGGTCATTCGCCATCGATCTGATTTGAGCCGAGGCCCCATGGACGAGCACCACGCGAATGCTCAACGATCGGAGAACGGCGATATCCAATAAAATGTTCGAGAAATTCTCATCAGTCACGATCGCCCCATCAACGCTGATGATGAATATCTTCTCTCGGAAACGGGGGATATAGCGGAGGATGCCTCGAAGGTCTGTAGGTTTCACTTTGTTTTACTCCCTCTCCATTACATTGAATCGCATCCCAGGCAAAAGAAATTTTTGACTCCTACCCGGTTTGCCCTAAAGATCCGCATTATTTGTCATCTATGAAGTTACGAATCGGGCACCTGGAGAAGTGTTTGGAGCTACCCCGTGATTTGTCGTGCCCCGGTGCCGCGAAACCGCTCGGTGCTCTCTTGCTTTTTGTGCTCGCTTACACCGCATTCGGTGCGGCGTCGCCTCAATTCAACCTCACCAGCGTCCAACAGCCTACACCCGTTCCCACGGCGGCCAACGAGGAGGCTTTCGACGCTGCGGTGTTGCGCCTTCCACTCCACTTTGAGCAAGCCGACTCGGGGAATGAACCCCAGACGTACAGGGCAAGTGGCCCGGGTTTCTTGTTCTCGGTGAGCAGTTCCCAGGTGGACATGGACCTTCGTGTCGCCACCCCTCAGCCCAGGACACCTGATGTCTCAATCCCAGCCAACCAACGCGTCTACCCGCTGGCCCGTCACGCCACTCACCCCGGCAACACCGTCAACAAACGGATCACGATGTCGTTGGTCGCCTCGAAGAAAAATGCCAAAGCCGTTCCCCGCAAACTAATGGCGGCAAAAGCCCATCGTTTATTGGGTGGCGATCCCGCTCAATGGCGTCACGCGTTGCCTCTGTTCGAGGCCATCGCGTTCGAGGATGTCTACAAAGGAATCGAGGTCGTTTACTACGGAGCTCATGCCCAGTTGGAATACGATTTCGTGGTCGCTCCCGGTGCCGACCCAGGGCTCGTTCGACTGCGTTTCACAGGCGTGGATCGTCTCGCGGTGGATACAAATGGGGACCTGATTCTCTCACTCGAAGGAGCCCGTGTGCGTCATCGTGCTCCGGATGCTTTCCAAGAGGTCGAGGGACAGAGGCGGCGGGTCCCGGCCAGTTACTCTTTGGTGTCGGAAAATGAAGTTCAATTCGGCGTAGGAACCTATGACCCCAAACTTCCCCTCGTGATCGACCCCTTGCTCAGTTATGCCTCCTATCTTGGGGGAGGCTCTGCCGATCGATGCTGGTCCGCGGTAGCGGATGGGAAAGGGAATTTGTACGTCGTTGGCGAAACCTTTTCCACCACCGTTTCAGGGCAATCAGGGACGCTTTCCTCCGCCTACGCAGGCGGAAATTCAGTCGGAGGAGATGCGTTTCTGGCAAAGTTGAACATGGAGAATAATCGGCTCGAATATTTTTCCTATCTTGGAGGCAGCGGCCAGGATGGCGCTCTCTCTGTCGCGCTCGATAAGGTGGGAAATGTCTTCGTAGCCGGTTACACCGGTTCCCCGAATTTTCCTGTCACCAATGCTGTCCAGTCGAAAATCGCAGGCACCCCGGAGCGGCGCTCCCGTTTTTATGCCACCGACGCGTTTGTTGCCAAATTAGACGCATCGGGCGCCAATCTCCTGTATAGCACGTATCTCGGCGGGGACGGCGAAGAGGAAGGACTGTCCCTGGCAGTCGATCCCTCCGGCGCCGCTTATGTGGCTGGTCAAACCTCTTCCACAAACTTCCCCGTACTCAACCCCATCATGCCCTACCAAGGGGGCGATGATGCCTTTGTGGCGAAACTCGACCCAAGCGGCCTCTCCCTCATTTATTCGACAACCCTTGGGGGAGCCGGAGTCGATAGCGGCGAAGGAATCGCTGTGGACAGCGCTGGCGGAGCGGTGGTTGTAGGGTTGTCGTCTTCAACAAATTTCCCGGTCCGTGCCGCATTTCAGGCGGTCAATGCAGGACGCTATGACGCGGTGATTTTTCGCGTGGATCCTTCCGGCCGAGGGCTCGAATATAGCACTTACCTCGGCGGCGAGACTGATGACTACGGTCTGCGAGTCCAACTGGACAGCGGGGATCAACCTGTTCTGGTGGGTCAAACATACTCCACTCGTTTCCCAATCCTCGCCGCGCTCCAATCCACCAACAGCGGCAATGGGGACGCGTTCGTTTCCAAGTTTGCCAAGGACGGTCAAAGCCTCATGTTCTCAACTTTTCTAGGAGGCGTGGGCTTCGACCACGCGTGGGATGTCGCCCTGGACGGCCAGGACACTATCTACGTCGCAGGATCCACAGAGTCGCTCAATTTTCCAATCGTGGACGCGTTTCAAACAAATCTATTCGGGCCTCAGGACGCCTTCATCACCGCGATTATCCAAGATGGTTCACGGATGGTCTACTCGTCCTACTTTGGAGGCCCCGATGTCGAAGAAGGCTTGGGATTAGCCGTGGAACAAGGCGGGACTGCCTACCTGGTGGGCAGAACCTTCTCAACGCTCAACCTATTCCCGCTCACCAACGTTTTCCAACCCTCCTTCGGGGGAGGTGCGAATGATTCATTTGTAGCCCGGGTGTCCCCGATCCCTAGGGTCCATGTTCAATCGACCGGGACGTCGGTGGATATATCTTGGGCTGCCGTCAGGCCAGCCTACGCCTTGGAGATAAAGGAAGGGACCCAGCGCCTCCCAGGTTGGGTGCGCTGGACCGGCCCTAAGTTCACCAGTCGCGGTCTCAACATCGTTCGGTTGCCCAAGTCCCAGGCACCACGTTTTTACCGGCTCGTTAGAGCTCAACAATAGGGTTTGCATGACTCACACACGAATCATTCTCATCGGCGCCAGTTTGACGACGTGTTTCAACGCCGCTCGAGCGCTTGAAGCAAAGGACCTTCTTTCGTACCGCTTCGGAAAAACAACATTCCAACCGCGTGTCGCAGTCTCCTCCGCTTACTCTGACAACATCACCTACAACGACAGGGCCAGTTTAACCGACGTGATCACTTCCATCGCGCCGGGCGTCGGAATGACACTGGGAACCCCTGGAGATGATACTGTGTTCACCGCCGGCTACCAATTGGAGCAGCTGTTTTACGCGGATAACGATCCGTTCAACGCTCAAAACCACTCGATCCAGATATCCGGTCACCTCGATCGAAACCGCTTTGACTACGATGGATCCGCGAGCTTCCAACGCCTCTCGACGTTGCTAGGTGGATCGATCTCGGATCCCCTTCTCTTGGGCACCAGCCTTAAGGTCGGAAGGTTCGTTTACGGCACCACTCATGTGCTCGATTACACTTTGAGCGATAAAACGGGGGTCTACGCGGGCCCCACCTACAATGCGGTCGATTACGACAGGGGAACTCCCCTTTTCGACCTCAACACAGTGGCAGGAGTGGCTGGCTTTCGATACGGCCTCACACCCAAAACTCATTTGTTTGGTGAGATGAGCTATGGCCAGTCTGAGGTGGATCCAAACCGCCCCGGCGATCCGAAGGGGCCCTCTTCGGCATTCCTGAGCGGCTCCATTGGATCGAAGTTTGATTTCAGCTCCAAAATTTCGGGCGTTGTCAGGGTAGGCTACGAAACGAGGTCGTTCAGCAACGACGCCTCCGCCCCAAGCGAACCCGTTGTGAGCGCGGCGATCAGCTACAAACTGTCGCACAAAATCGCCACCTCTCTCAACTATTCGAGGCGCTCAGCCACTTCCATTCAGTTCTCGAGCCAAACTGCCGTCGTGGATTCAATAGGTTTAACTTTGACGCAGCAGATCGGAAACACCGGTAAATTCGGAGCCAACGCCGGTCTGGCTTATCAAACGAGCAGTTATGTCTCGAACACGGCCGCGAGCAGAACCGATGAACATATTTCGGCTAATATTGGGTTCTTCTATAATTTCCAGCTTTGGCTGAAATCCGGGTTAACTTATTCTAACATTCAGACCAGCAGCAGTCTGCCCGCCGCCCTCGCTTATACCGAAAATAGGGTTGCACTCGTGATTTCTGTAGGCTATTAATCTCACTAATCCACAAGGGAGTCTGCGATGATCAAGCAGTCTCGTCGCGCATTGGTGGGCTTTTTCTGAGCCATTGACTTTCTTTGGGACTTAATAAGCGTGGGTAGCGCCACACCATGAGAGGGTTCTGGAGGGCCTTCGTCGACCCTACGGCCGGGTGTGAACTACCGAGCATAGAGGGTTGATTTATATGGAGCGGAACTCCAAAAAGCGTGCTCGTGAAGGAATAGAGGTCGTGGTGGTTGAGGAGAACCCTGCTTCCCGGAGGCGCCTCGGGAACTTAATCAACCGATCCGAGGGCATGCGATGCGCGGCCAATTATCAAAATGCGTTCCTCGCGCTGCATGAAATCAAGAAAACAAAGCCGGATGTGGTGGTTACCGACCTGATGACCTCCGGCATGTACGCCGGTGAGTTCCCATCAAAGTTGCGATCGATTTTTCCATCCGCCAAAGTCATCGTGCTGACGGACCACGAGGATGGCGTGTCCGTGATAGGCTCAATTCAGAACGGGGCACTGGGTTATATTCTTCGGAGTGAACCGCTCAGCGCTGTGATCGAAGGGATCAGAATAGTGATGAACGGGGGATCCCCCATGACGGCACGCGTCGCCAGAGTTCTTGTGGGGTCGATCCAAAAGGGGAAAGCCCGAAAGAAAATGACACTACCGCTCACGTTCAGGGAGAGTCAGATCCTGAGCTCCGCGGCGATCGGACTTCGGGCCCGGGAAATTGGGCGCCTATACGCCATTTCCGAGTATACCGTACGAGCCCATCTGAGGAAGATCTACACCAAGTTGCACGTCACCAGGCGCTGCGAAGCTGTGCTCAAATTTCTTCAGTGCGAATACTGCTGATGACCGCCAGAAGAGCTACATGTTCGAGATGATGTTCGTGCCAAACTCGGAACATTTGACCTCCGTGGCACCTTCCATGAGCCTCGCAAAGTCGTAGGTCACTCGCTTGCTCGCAATGGCTCCATTCAGTCCTTTCAAAATTAGATCAGCCGCCTCTGCCCACCCCATGTAACGGAGCATCATCTCGCCACTCAAAACAACACTCCCGGGATTGACACGGTCCAGATTCGCGTACTTCGGTGCCGTTCCATGAGTCGCCTCAAAGACCGCGTGACCAGTCACGTAGTTGATGTTTCCTCCAGGCGCGATACCTATCCCTCCAACTTGCGCCGCCAACGCGTCCGAGAGGTAATCGCCGTTCAGATTCAACGTGGCGATGACATCGAAATCCTCCGGCCGGGTTAAGACCTGTTGAAGGGCGATGTCCGCGATCGCGTCCTTGATCAGCAGCGCTCCGTTTTGCAGGGCCGACTTCTGTTCATCGTTGGCCGCGGGTTCACCCTTCTCCTTTTTCGTCCGCTCGTACTGCGCCCAGGTGTAGACCTTTGAGCCATAGATTCTCTCGCAGGCGGCATATCCCCAATCCCGAAATGCCCCCTCCGTGTATTTCATGATGTTGCCCTTGTGCACAATGGTCACACTCTTCCGTCTGTGTTTCAGGGCGTAGTCCACGGCAGATTTGATCAGCCGGATGGTTCCGACATTTGAAACCGGCTTGATCCCGATACCCACCTGGACAGGAATATGGCTTGCATCGTGATCCGGGCTCGCGAGCTTCATGTATTCAGCGATCGCAGCCTTGGTGCCAAATCGGATCTTCTTAAAGTCTTTTGGGAAATTTTGCTCCAAAAACTCGAGCACTTTTCCAGCTTCCGGAGATCCACCGACATATTCGATCCCTGCATAAATATCCTCCGTGTTCTCGCGGAAGATCACCATCTCGACTTTTTCGGGGCGTTTGACAGGGGAAGGAACTCCTTGAAAGTATTGCACAGGGCGCAGGCAGACATAGAGATCCAGCATCTGCCGAAGCGCCACATTTAAGGAACGAATTCCGCCGCCTATCGGAGTTGTCAAAGGACCCTTGATTCCAATAAGGAATTCCTTGAACGCTTCCACCGTGTCATCAGGAAGCCAATTATCGAACTTGTTCTTCGCGGTTTCTCCAGCGAAAACCTCGAACCAAGCTACTTTTCTGCGCCCAGAATAAGCCTTTTCGATCGCGGCATCAAATACCCGTTGACTCGCAGCCCAGATATCCGGCCCTGTCCCGTCGCCCCGGATAAATGGGACGATCGGATTATCCGGCACCGTCAACCGGCCGCTTTGGATCGTAATTTTGCCGCCGTTTGGCGGAGTCACATTTTGGTATGGCATCTTCAGATCGACCGTTGAGTTTTGAACTAAATGATAAATGATACGGAGGGTTGCGACTTGCCAGAGTCAGACAACCGCATGGACGTTTGGATGGAGCTCTTGATCGAGGCTGGCATCGACCAATTGAGTTAGATTCTCGGCAGTGAGCCCGTACTTCGCGCGCAAGTGTGAGACGTTCGAGGCGTGCTCGATAAACTGATCCGGCCACCCGAGTCGGATGACAGGCGTCGCAATTTTACTTTCGCTAAACAATTCCAGAACCGAACTCCCGTAACCTCCGCTCAACACATGATCCTCGAGAGTGACGACAACGTCGGATATTTGACCGAAATATGATGTCACTTCTGCATCCAGCGGTTTCGTGAACCGTGGGTTCACAATGGCCACATCACACCCCTTTGCCACGAGCAATTTAGAGGCATCTCGGGCAATCTGCTGCATATTTCCCAAGGCGAACAAGGCCACTTTTTTCCGGCCAGTCTGCACATAAGGCTGAACGATCTCCGCCTTCCCGATTGGCAACATCACGGGATTTTCTTTTATCAACACACCCTCAGCCGCACCGCGCGGATACCGAATGAAAGCCGGATGGTTCTGTCTGCTCGCTGTAAACAGCATGTCCGCGAGTTCATCTTCATCCTTGGGCGACATCGCGATGATGTTCGGAACACATCGCAGGAACGAAATGTCGAATAAACCGTGGTGGGTGGGTCCGTCGTTAGCAGACAGTCCCGCCCTATCCATGGCAAAGATCACGGGAAGATCCTGCAGCGCGATGTCGTGAATAATACAATCGTAGCCCCGCTGGAGAAAAGTGGAATAAATGGCACAGATGGGTCGGAACCCCATCGTGGCCATGCCGGCAGCGAAAAGGACCGCGTGTTCTTCCGCAATGCCAACATCAAAATATCGTTGCGGCATAGCCTTCTCCAACGCCTTCAACCCAGTCCCACTCGGCATTGCCGCTGTGATTCCTACTATGGTCGTGTCCCTCTGACACATCCGGACAACTGTCTCACCAAAAACATCCTGGTAGTTCGGTGGGATGCCCGGTTGGGATGCCGGACTCCTCCCAGTCTTAATATCATAAGGACCGACCCCGTGGAATTTTTCCGGCTGACTTATGGCGGCCTCGTAGCCTTTTCCCTTCTGGGTCAGCACATGAATCACCACGGGACGGTCGCACGTTTTTGCAAATGCCAGGGTCTGGATTAGCAACGGGAGATCATGCCCGTCGATAGGTCCCAAATATCGCAAGCCAAACTCTTCGAAAATGAGGCTGTTGCCGAACCCGCCACCGCGCCCGTCGGAATCCCTCTCGTTTTTGGTTGTGCTCGGCACCAGCGAAACTTCTGTGACCGCCCCTTTGATGGCTTCTTCAGCCTTGTGTCCAAGCCAAAGGGCCACATCCCCCTTGGGCATCCGCAGGAGCCAGTTCTGGAACTCCCTTTGCCATCCATTGTAGGACGGGTTGGTAATGAGCTTGTTCAGGTAGCCGGCGATGGCCCCGACGTTCTTAGC
>CANLCA010000069.1 GCA_947487925.1 Verrucomicrobiales bacterium
CGGTCCACAAGTTCAATCAGACTATCGCTTCGGAGTTAGTTGGCAGTGGACGTTTTAGCTGGCGAGCGGGTGTTTTTTGAAAGGAACTTGTCTGGGGAATAAGCAACATAGCTTCGAGCGCGTGGAATGCCGTTCAGGACGGCGCCTTCCCGCCATGTTGATGCTCCTCATCGTCTCGACCTTTTTCCCTTTCTTCTGCAAAGGCAATGCAGCGACATCACGCGAGTATGAAATCAAGGCCGTATTGCTTTACCGGCTCGTCTATTATGTGCAGTGGCCCGATGATGCGTTTGCGACACCCGACGCTCCTATCATCATTGGCATCCTGGGTGAAAGCCCGTTCGGGAATGAACCGGCGAAGTGGCCCAAGAAAAAGATTGGAGGACGCGAGGTTCAATTGAATTACTATACTTCGCCCGCCAACGTGGACGCCTGCCACATCCTCTTCATCAACTTGCCACAAAAGAAAAACGTGGAATCGCTATTGACAGGCATGCTAACCAAACCGGTGTTGACCGTGTCAGACTCGGACGCATTCGTTGAAAAGGGCGGAATGATCGGTTTCATAAATGTTCGGAATCATCCGAAGCCGATAATCAACAATGCCGCAGCGCGCCGAGCACGCCTAAAGATCAGCTCGGAACTCTTCCCCGTATCTGAAATCTTCTCGCCTTAACCGGCAGTGAATTCATTGGTGCCAATGCCTTCACCGACCATGGGTGAGAACATAGCCAGGCCGGCCATCGCCTCCACCGCTCTCGCCCGTTGTGCCAGTTCCTTCGCCCGGTTTGCTCTGCCAATCGAAATGGCGATCATCACGGCGAACAGCACCAGCATCACCACACCAACGAGCGCCAGGGCTCGGAGCCAGCCGAAACGCGGCCTGGAATCGGCTGGCGGCATCCCACTGCGGTGGCGAATCCAAATCCACACCGCCACCACAGGAAAAAGTCCGAGCATCCACACGTAATGCAAAGGCGACATCACGGCGGCTGTCGGCCAATTGGATCGCACGGGCAAGTCGAGCCAATCGGCCCCAAACAAGAAGGTCGCCGACGAAACGAACCCCACAGCGAGCAGCCACATGAAACCACTGAACGCCGAAATACGATCACGCTGATTCCAAAGCACTAATGCCGCGACCCAGACAGTCAGCGCGGTCGCTCCGCTCAAGGCAAATCCCGCCCCGTTCCAGTCCGACAGTATGGCCGTCACCGGCATCCAGATGCTGAGACCGACAGTGGCACAGAGAAAGGACCAACCGTTCCACTGCAAGGGGCTGTTTCCCCGCGCTCCGAGATGAGTTGCGGGCGTGAGGGTGGAGGATCGGCCTGGTTGTTCACTCGTTGGTCCGCCGCCCGGAGTCGAAACCACGGTCTCCACCCGCGTCCCCATCTCGCCCGCCGTCTGGTAACGCAGCTCCGGCTTCACCTCCAGCGCGCGGAGGACAATTTCATCGAGCCGCACATCAATCTGCACCTTGCGCGAGGGCGGCTGAAGTTTGTCGGCGGGCAGTTCGCCGGTGAGTAACTCGTAGAGCACCACGCCGAGCGAATAGATGTCCGCCCGATGATCGGTGGCGCGATGCGCCTTCTGCTCGGGGGCCATGTATTGCGGCGTGCCGGCGGTGGAGGCCTCGGTTGGGAGCGTCGGCATCCCTGCCGCCGTGGGGAGTTCTGCCTCTGATCCCGGCGGCAGGGATGCCGCCGCTCCTATGAGCTTCGCGATGCCGAAGTCGGCGATCTTCACCCGGCCGTCTTTGTCCAGCAGCAGGTTCTCCGGCTTGATGTCGCGATGGACGATGCCGTGCTCATGCGCGTATTGCAGGGCTTCGCAGACCGGCGGCACGACCGCCAGTGCCTGCTCCGGTGTAAAGCGGCCCGCCTTCATCGCCTGCCGCAGATTCACGCCATCCACGAACTCCATGAGCAGAAAGTAAAAACCGCCCGCCTGCCCGAAGTCGTGAATGGTCACGATGCTCGGATGATTGAGCTTGGCCAGCGCCTGCGCCTCGTGGGTGAAACGCTGCGCGAACTTCGCGTCTGTCACCCGCTCGGGCGCGAGCAGCTTGAGCGCGACCAGCCGGTTCAACGACATCTGCCGCGCCTTGTAAACCACGCCCATCCCACCGCGTCCGAGCCACTCCAGAATCTCAAGTTGCGGGAAGTGGGGCGCGAGTTCCGCCGGAGTGAGCGGCGTTTGCGCGGCGGAAGAGTCGTTGGTGAAGACGGTTTCCGTGTTCAGGTTCAGCGCCATCAGGCAAGTGGGACATAACCCGGCGGGCGCGTTCTCTGGCAGGACCGCGCCGCATTGCGGGCATTTTTGCGCTGAATGGCTGCTCATACCTCTTACTGCAGGCTCCGATGCGGAATGACTCGTCGGAAGATCCGGTCTCCGACAGTGTGGCGAGTCGCCCCGCCCAAATCGTTTCGTCCAGGAAGTTCATCGACCCAAGCTCAGCGACGGCGGCCACGAGGCGCGCCGATTGCAACCGCGACGGCCCGCCGCCGTTCCCTGCTGCGCGTCTAGTTTCTCAGAAGGCGGCATGTCAACGGACCTTCTCCGGTTCAACAAAAACTTTCAACCGCAGTTCCCAGCCGCCGTCTCCAAAGTCGCCGACCACGACGCACAGGGCAATATTATCAAGGAAGGCGCGATCAGCCAGAAAACGAACGACGACGCTCCCTGACCTCGTTCGCTTCTCCTTCAATGGCGCCCAACCGAGCAGGGACTTTCCTCCCTCTCTGATTTCCAGCTCCACATGTTGGAACTGCTTAAACTTGCCCTCGGTCTTGAACTCAAGCTCCACCCAGACATGGTTGGTGCCGTTCGTCTTGAACCGCAGGTCCAGGCCCAATTCTTTTGCCTCCTTCTTGGAGACCAAGCCGATGGACCGCAGGGCGAAGCACGGACTGGGAGCGACGGCGAGCAGAAGGGCCAGGATTGCGATTTTGAACATTGTTTTCATCTGGTTATGACACTGAACACCGACATTTCTTAGAAACTGTCGGGCAACAGAGCCGCCTCACTCAAATTGAGCATCTCCTCCGCTGTGGTCCCGAAGGTGTCGTGGAGTTGTTTCCAATCGGCGAAGATGATCAAGAGAGCGGCGGCATTGATTTTCATGTTTAACGAGGATGTCGAAATCACGGAGTGGCAACGCGCTCGACTTTCACCGCGCCGTTGCCGCTGCCGCCTGCGGGAAGCGTGATGCGAATCTTGGGTGTGCCCGACGCCTCGAATTTCTCCTCCACCGACTTGCTGGTCTGGTTGGGTTTGCCGTCGGGGTTCACGGTGAAAATGACCGGCTTGTTCGTGGGGATTCCTTTCAGGCGGAAGCGACCCTGCGCGTCGCTCAACTCAATCGCTGCGTTGTGCCCCGGACGCTGCTCCTGCGTGGCGGCGGCGATCCAGTGCGGCGGCGCTGAACGCAGTGTTTCTGCGCGGCGAAATGGATAGCCTCCAAAATCGTGGTCAGTGCTACTTTTTCTTTCAAAGTTGCATTCACTGCGGCCGAGTACGATTGCTCAACGGTTCGCGGTTTCGTAATCAACAGCAGAAGCCTAAAACCGATGTGTTGGATACGCAAGCAAACCGACCAAGAAGAGGCGGCAGCCCGTGCATCCCGAAGTTGTTGATGACTTTTTGGACTGCGGCGGCAAGCGAAGTGCGACGCCGCTTTGGCGTAAGACCTGTCGAGCGCTCCACCAGAACCAGCGACCCTCGCGCGGCCCAAAGCGCCGTCGCCGCTGCGCTCTGCCGACGCAGTCCATATCCTTCAGATCGTTCATCCCCCACCAACAACTTCGGGATGCACCGGATGGCCAAGGTTTGCCACCAAATCACTGGTCTCCTGACTCCGCGCGAGGTAAGCTGGCGCACATTACGCATCCCTATGTTGGCAAAGATCACGACAACACTCGTTAATATCAGCGCAGGTTTAGTGGTGATTTTTCTGGTGTTGGCGCACGCGAGTGGTGCCGAACCTACTGGCATCTCTCAAGACGGCGACGATTTCTTCGAGAAGCGGATTCGTCCAATCCTGGCCGATCGATGCTACAAATGCCATTCAGCTCAAGCGGAGAAACTGAAAGGCGGCTTGCGGCTGGACACGCGGGAGGCCCTGCTTCGAGGCGGTGAATCCGGTCCGGCCCTCGTGCCTGGGAAAGTGAACGAGAGTCTTTTGATCCGGGCGATCCGATACAAGGACGAGCATCTTCAAATGCCCCCGAAAGAGAAGTTGGCCGATACTGTCGTGGCCGATTTCGAACAGTGGATTCGCTCAGGCGCGCCAGATCCGCGTTCGGGAAATGTCGGCCAGCCGCCATCCAAAGCAGGTGTCAATTTTGTGGAAGGCCGCAAGTTTTGGTCTTTTCAGCCGCCCAAGACGCATTCGTTGCCGCCGGTCACCCGGGCCACCTGGCCGCAGCGTCGGATCGATTGGTTTGTTTTGGCCAAGCTCGATGAGGGCGGGCTCTCGACATCTCATCGGGCTGATTCGCGAACGCTGATTCGGCGCGCCACGTTCGATCTTACCGGGTTGCCACCCACTCCTGAGGAATTGGAAGCCTTCCTACACGACGCATCAGCCAACGCCTACGAACATTTGATCGAGCGGTTGCTGGCTTCGCCGCGTTACGGTGAGCGGTGGACTCGGTTCTGGCTCGATAGGGCTCGCTATACCGACGCGATTTCCGACTTCGAAGGAAGCCGTGCCGCGCCCTGGCTCTACCGGGACTGGGTCATGAAAGCATTCCAGCAGGACATGCCGTATGACGAATTTGTGAAGCGGCAATTGGCCACCGATCTAATGCCGGAGACAAGTCTTGAAGAGATGCCTGCGCTTGGATTCCTTGGGCTAAGCCCTACCTATTGGAAAGAATTGAAGCTTCAAAGGTCGCTCATCCAAACCGTCGTGGCCGAAGAATGGGAGGAACGGATGGACGCGGTCGGTCGAACGTTCCTCGGCCTCACACTCGCCTGCGCCCGCTGCCATGATCACAAGTTCGATCCCATCAGCCAGGAGGATTACTACGCCTTGGCCGGGGTGCTCGCCAGCACGCGGCTGACAGATCGGCCGCTTGTGCCGGAAAAGGAATTCGAGCCGGTCCGTCGCGCGCGTCAAGAAGCCGCCGGGTTGGAGGAAGAATTGAGCAAGCTGCGGCAGAAGGGAGGCAACGACAAAGCCGCCGAGAAGGCCGCCGACGAAGCTAAGGCCAAGATTGGCGAATTGGAGAACCGGCTGCGCTCGATCAAGACCGAGACGCCAGGCTTCGACCAGCTTCTGGCCAACGCTGTAGGCGAGGCAGCTCTCTACGTATTGGACGATGGACCCACTCGGACGAAGCTCGATTATCGACCTGGCGAAGCGCGCGATCTGCCGGTTCATCTTCGGGGAAACCCAGCGAACGAAGGTCGAGTCATTCCGCGCGGGTTTATCGAAGTGCTCTCACCCAATTCACGAAAGCAGTTCCAGAAAGGGAGCGGGCGGCTCGAACTGGCAGAGGCCATCGTCAATGAAGGAGGGCCGCTCTCAGCCCGAGTCATCGTCAATCGCATTTGGGAACAGCACTTCGGACGAGGGTTGGTCGATACGCCGAGCAACTTCGGCGAGCGCGGGTCGCGTCCAACACATCCTGAACTGCTCGATGACCTGACCGCGCGATTCATGCAAAGCGGCTGGTCTTTGAAATGGCTTCATCGCGAGATCATGCTGTCAGCAGCCTATCAGCAGTCGAGCGCCTTCCTGCCAGGGAATCACCAGGCCGATCCGGAGAATCGGTTGCTTTGGCGGATGAACCGGCGCCGTCTCGAAGTCGAAGCCTGGCGGGATGCCATCTTAGCGGCGGCTGGGAATTTGGACTCCCGGCAAGGGGGCGCGCCGCGTGATTTGGGAGACGCGTCCAACACGCGCCGCACCATTTACGGAATGGTGAGCCGGACGAGATTGAATGATATGTTGCGGCTCTACGACTTCCCAGACCCGTCAATTCACGGTGAACAGAGGATCGCGACAACGACGCCCACCCAACAGCTCTTCGTGCTCAATAGCGATTTTATTCAGCGGCAAGCGGTCGAGTTGTTCCATCGGCTGAAACGAGAATGTGGAACAGATCGGCATTCACGGGTGCAGCAAGCGCATCAATGGTTGTTTGGTCGGTCAGCGACTCACCAGGAGATTGCCTGGGCCAACGATTTCATTAAACCGGAGCGCCTCGGTGGGGATGGCGAGGACCATGCCTGGCAACTCTATTTGCACGCGCTGTTTGGCAGCAACGAATTCATGTTTATCGATTAGGTTATGAGATCACAGAGTAAACCGCCCGCTTCCGTTCTCATGTCCCGCCGCAAGATGATCCAATTGCTTGGGGGCGGCCTGGGAGCATTGGGCCTCGGGACGGCCCTTAGTTCACAAGCGTTCGCCGACGCGCCACGGCCTCATTTCGCCCCGCGCGCCAAGCGCGTGATCCAACTGTTCATGAACGGCGGCCCTTACCAGTGCGACCTGTTCGACCCGAAACCTGCGTTGCAAAAGTACGCAGGCCAACGGCCGCCGGGCGCCGATCTGCGGACCGAGCGCGTCACCGGCGGTTTAATGCCGTCGCCTTTCCAATTCTCCCGACATGGCCGTAGTGGAATCGAGGTGAGCGAACTGTTGCCGAAATTTGCCGGCTTGGTGGATGATGTTTGTGTGATCCGGTCGGTTCATTCGGACAATCCAAATCACAACCCCGCGATGTACCTGATCAATAACGGCACGATGACGCCGAATCGGCCCAGCATGGGATCGTGGCTCTCCTACGGCCTCGGAACTGAAAACGAGAATCTCCCAGCTTACATCGTCCTTTGCCCGGGCCGTCCCGTCGAAGCCCCGCGCACTTGGAGCAGCTCATTTCTTCCTGGGAAACATCAAGGGACCTATATCAACCACTCGAACCTGGAGCCGGCGAAGTTGATTCCTTTTCTTCGGAATTCGAAGATTGCTCCGGATGTCCAGCGCCAGCAACTCGCCTTAATGAACCAGATCAATGCGGCGCACTTGGCAGAACGGGGTCCGGATGAAATGCTCGCGGCTCGGATTGAAGCCCTGGAAACTGCCTTCCGGATGCAGTTCGAAGCGACCGATGCCTTTGATCTGACCCGCGAGCCTGAATCGATGCGCGAAGCCTATGGGAAAGGTCACTTCGCCAATGGCTGCCTGCTGGCGCGCCGGTTGGTCGAACGTGGCGTTCGGTTTGTCCAGCTTTACTATGGGAACGGCCAACCCTGGGACACCCACAACGACCACAACAAAAACATGCGCACGCTCTGCCATGACGTCGATCAATCCATGGCAACGCTTCTTGCTGATTTAAAACAGCGTGGATTGCTGGACGAGACGCTCGTGATATGGGGCGGCGAATTCGGACGCACTCCGGTCTCCGAAAATGGTGACGGGCGCGACCACAATCATTGGGGCTTCACCATGTGGCTGGCGGGCGGCGGCATCCGTGGCGGAATGACCTACGGCGAGACAGACGACTTCGGCTTTCAAGCGGTAAAGGACAAGGTCCACATCCACGACATTCACGCGACGATTCTACGCTTGGTGGGATTGGACCATGAACGGCTGACCTACCGGTACGGCGGGCGGGATTTCAGGCTAACGGATGTCTTCGGCCGCGTCGTGCAGGAGGTAATAGCGTGAACGTTAAGTGGTGCAGAGGTTTCACGTTGATCGAATTGTTGGTGGTCATTGCGATTATTGCCATTCTCGCAGGCATGTTGTTGCCGGCTTTGGCCAATGCGAAGAAGAAAGCGACGGCCATCTTTTGCATCAACAACACGAAACAACTCCAACTGACCTGGGTGCTTTACAATGGAGACCACGACGGACGCATTGTTCTTAACCCCGGAGCCGTGGCGGTAAATCAAACGAACTACTCTTGGTGCGTGGCCGGCGAGCGGCCAAGCGCCACCGGCTATGTGCCGGGCGGCGAGACCAACGTGAACCTCTTCATGCATGGACTGCTGGGCCGCTACGCGCAAACACCCTATCTTTTCCGATGCCCCGCGGACAAATTCATTTACCCGGGCGCCAAAGGACCGTTTGCCCGCAGCTATGCCATGAACAACTGGATGAACGGTTACTACCGAGGGACGATGACCCCGCGGCTCTACGAGCGTGAAACGCAAATGGGCAATCCAGTTGGACTCTTTGTTTTCATCCACGAAGATCCCAACACCATCGACGACGGCACTATCGCCATTGACCTGGCCGCAAGCACGACCAACAGTTGGTCGAACAGCAACACAGCGGCGGCACTCCACAGTGGCGCCACCAGCATCGGCTTCGCTGACGGGCACGCGGAGTTGCATCGGTGGCGCGCGGTGGTGATCTCGACCGGCCCCATTCGGGGCGTCACGCGGGTCAACACCTCGATCAGCCCATCGATTGACGCCAATTGGTTGAAGGAGCGTACTTCGGAGCCGAAGTGAGAGGCTTCTCCATTCATCGCCGCCGAACGATCGAATCAATACCCGCATCGCTCAAGAACGGGCCCGCCCGATGCGGCCTAACGCACCGGACGATGCAGTTCGAACCATCGTTTTCGGATCTTATCGAGCGCCGGTTGTGGCCTACGGGACCAGTGATGGCTGGTAGAATCTGTACGGCGGTTTTCCGGCCTCCGGATCAGTGAACATAATTTGGCCGTTGGATATGATGTTGGTGCTCAGAGGAAGCCAGGCATTGAGGTCGGTGGACATCAGAATCGCAGCTCTTAATCCGGATTGAGCGTTCACATCGAGCTGAAACTGCCCGGGAGTGAGAGTCGTCAGCTTACCCACGGTAAGGGTGGGAAGTGTTACCTTGTAAGAGCGGCCCGGGTATTTGGCGGCGTCGCCATCCAAGTATTCGTAGAGATTGCTGGCAAACGTGAACTGAGTGAGCACCGTCCAGTTCTTGAGATCGGTTGACGCCTGCAAGTAGAAGCTCTGTCCGACTGGACCACAAATCAGGACGCGACAGACGCTCCGGTTCGTGAGCATGTTCGCCGAGAGAATGTGGACATCATCATCGTGCAATACACAGAGCTGCGCATCCTGACTCAAAACTGCCCGACCGAACGGATTCTTAATTCGGACTTGATAGGTGCCAGCTTGGCTCGCCTTCACATTGGTGATCTGCAGCGATGCGTTGACTGCGCCGGGAATGTCACTGCCATTGTAGCGCCATTGATAGGTGAACGGCAGCGTGCCTTCGCCAGTCGCCGCAAACTGGACGGACGCACCTAACATCACCGCCTGGTCTTTCGGGTGGTCCGTGATTCGAATGGGGAATGGCGGCGCCACCGTGTAGAAGCGCTTCGAGTTGGCCACCGCATCGCTATCGAAGTATTCGTAGAGGTTGTCGCTCCTGAAGGTGAAATTCGTCAGCACGGTCCACGCTTTGAGATCAGTGGAACTCTGCAAGACCGCGTTCGTTGCGGCCGGACCACAAATCAAGACGCGACAGACGCTCCGGTTCGCCAGCATGTTCGCTGAGAGAATGTGGACATCATCCTCGTGCAATACACAGAGCTGCGCATCCTGACTCAGGACTGCCCGACCGAACGGACTCCTAATTCGGACTTGATAGGTGCCAGCTTGGCTTGTCTGCACATTGGTGATCTGCAGCGATGCGTTGACTGCGCC
>CANLCA010000070.1 GCA_947487925.1 Verrucomicrobiales bacterium
ATCATCCTGGTGGCAGTCGGAACACTGATTGGCGTGTTCAACTACTTCGCCACCCTGCACAAGGCGAAGAAAGAGAAGACCTACGAAGGGTCGGTTCCGCTCGTTGTGTTCGGCGCGACCGCCGCCGCGATCATCGCGGTAGTGACGCTGTTGCATGGAGCGATCGTGATCGTGCCGACGTTCCTCCATTCGATGGGTTGGATCGCGCAACCCGACCCCATTTGGTATCGCCTGACCTGGTGGGGGCTTGGTCATATGTCCCAGCAGGTGAACGTCTGCGCGATGGTCTCTGTGTGGTACTTTTTGGCGACCCTCACAACGGGCGCAAAGCCGCTCAACGAAACCGTGTGTCGCGGGGCGTTTCTCCTCTATATCTTCTTTATTAACCTGGCTTCAGCCCATCATCTACTGGTCGATCCGGCGGTCAGCGCGGGTTGGAAGATCTGGAACACGTCCTATGCTATGTATCTCGCGGTGTTGGCTTCGATGATCCATGGCTTCACAGTTCCCGCTTCCGTGGAGGTGGCGATGCGTCAAAAGGGCTATGTCAAAGGCTTGTTCGGCTGGCTCACGGGTGCGCCGTGGAAGAACCCCGGATTCTCCGCGTTCTTCCTTTCGCTCGTCATATTCGGCTTCGGTGGGGGCATCACCGGCGTCACGCTCGGCACGCAGCAGATCAACATCATCGCCCATAATACCCTGCGCATTCCGGGACATTTTCATGTCACGGTGGTGGGTGGAACAACGCTCGCTTTCATGGGTCTCGCCTTCTATGTGGTGCCCCTTCTTTTTCAACGCGAGTATGTCTTCAAACCGCTCGCGCGGCTCCAGCCCTACCTGTTTGGCATGGGCATCACTGTGATGTCGATAGGCATGTCGTTCGCGGGTTCGATGGGTGTCTCAAGGAGGAGTTGGGACATCGAGGCTTCCGGGTCGATCTACGGATCCACCGCGCACTTGTTCCTGGCGATGGTCGGCATCGGGGGCATCCTGGCCTTTCTGGGCCTGCTCCTCTTCATTCTGCTGACAGTGTTCACGTTGTTTTTTGGACGCTCCTTCGCGGGCAAGCCGATGGAGAGCTGGGGAACACCCAAAACGCTCGGCAAAGAAACGCAGGAGCACGCGCCAGCAGGCCTGCCGATCGGCTCAGGATCTCCGGCGGTCGCTCTTGTGGAAGAGCACGCGACGCAGGGCACGATGGCGCTCGCGTTCATTTTTCTCCTGAGCTTCGCGGTTTATTACTTCGCCAACTGGAAAGCGCTGGCCGATGTCTGGCCAGTCCGATGAGGTTTGCATGATCCCCACTTCACCCAAGCCGCCAATCGCCACCCGGCTCGTCTCGGCAACGACGAGATTCCTCGCAGGGGGACTCTTCCCAGCCTTCGCGATCTTCGCGCTGGTGTTCTACCAGATCTTCATCGCCGTGATGGCCTTCGGGCCGCCCGCCGCGGGGGCTTGGGGTGGTTTTCTGGAAGACTTCCGGATGCGCTGCTTTAAATATGATCCGAGGAGCGGCTGGATGGAGATGGCGTCGGTTTGGATCATGCTCAGTGAACCGATCCCTCTGGAAGCTCTGTTCTTTTTCATCTGGCGGACGCCGCTGCGTGTATCATGGGAGACTCGGCGAAAGTCGCTCGCGCAGGCGGCAGGGTGGGCACTGCTGTTGGTCGGCATGATTGGCCTGGGACTGTTGGGTCTGGGCCGGTCGCAAGCGACAACGACCGAGCTGCCTTTTCCCGCCGAAAACTTGCGCAGCGCCCTGCCCATGCCGCCCTTCACGCTGACCAACCAGGAGGGTGAGCCTGTTTCGCTCTCCGACTTTCGAGGCCGTGTTGTCCTTGTCACAGCCGTCTATACCACATGCACCACCACCTGCCCGATGATGTTGACGAAAGTGCGCACGGTCCTCGACCAGTTGACTCCGGACGAGCGCAAGGACATGGCAGTGGTCGCGTTCTCACTCAACCCGGAAGCCGACACCCGCGAGTTGCGCACGATGATTGCGAAGGCCTACGGAATGAAATCCCAGTTCCATTTTGTCAACGGCGTCCCCGCTCAAGTCAATGCGGTGCTAGACAAGCTGAATGTCGCCCGTGAACGCAACGAAAAGACAGGCCAGGTGGCCCATTCAAATCTCTTCTTCCTCCTCGACCGCGAAGGACGCATCGCCTACCGCCTCTCATTAAGTCAGCAGGAAGCCTCCTGGCTCATCTCCGCCCTGCGCGTGTTGCTCGCGGAGAAACCATCCTGAAGCGCCGTTTATGCCAGATCACCCCGGCGCAAGGGATTTAAATGCGCGACTGGGGACCGATCCTTCGTCGACGGAGGGCGCGCCCATGTTGACCCAGGACCTGCCGCTACCTTCTTCGCGCGCGGAGAGTTTTCTGCGCCGGCTCGAGAATGGGTGGCTCCACCTCGACCGCTTGGTCCAAGGCTTTCTTCCACCCGCCCTCAATCCGTTCTGCCAACTCGGCGCGATGGCCAACACGTCCCTGATCATTGCCGTCCTCTCCGGCATTGTGCTGCTCTACTGGTACACCCCCAGCGTGCATCTCGCTTACGAGTCTTTGGAGAAACTTCGAGTCTCGTCATGGCTGGGGCAGTTCACACGTTCGATCCACCGATATAGTTCGGACGGTTGCCTCTTCTTCGTCCTGCTGCACGCCCTGCGCATCGCCTGCCAACGTCGATTCACCGGCCCTCGATGGCTTGCGTGGACCACGGGTTTGCTGCTGCTCGCCCTGCTCTGGTTCATCGGGTGGACCGGCTACTGGCTCGTTTGGGACGTGCGCGGGCAGCGCGCCGCACTCGGCACAGCACGGTTCCTCGACAAGTTGCCACTGCTTACCGACCCCCTTTCGCGAGCCTTTCTCACAGACCAGAGCGTGCCCTCGCTCTTGTTCTTCCTGATCTTCTTCATGCACATGCTCGCCCCGCTCGGCATCGGGATTGGCATGTGGATCCACCTGATGCGCATGAATCGTTCAAAACTCCTCACAAACCGAGTGATGACGCTTTGGATAATCGGTTCGCTAGGGGTCCTCTCTGCTCTGAGCCCCGCTTTCAGCGCCAGCCCAGCGCTTATGACTCTCAAGGCGCAGAGGTTCAGCATCGACTGGTGGTATCTGTGGCCGTTCGAGCTCACCGACCGGCTCAGCGGCGGTTTTCTCTGGTCGCTGTTCCTTTCCGTCGGCATCGCGGCACTCACGGTGCCATGGTGGATGGCCAAGCGGCGGCTCCTTGCGCCATGGAAGGCCAACGTGGATTTGCCCCGGTGCATGGGCTGCACCCTCTGTGCGCAGGACTGCCCGTTCAACGCCATCACCATGGTCCAGCGCGATGACGGCAGGAAGTTGGCTTTTCAATCGCAGGTGAACCTTGCGCTCTGCGTCAGCTGCGGAATCTGCACCGGCTCCTGTGATTCACAGGCCATCAACCTGCCCGCGCTCAACAGCCGCGAAGTGGAAAAGGGTCTGCACGCCTGGATCAACACCCAAAAGGCGCGCGGCATGAAACCGCTCGTGGCCTTCTGCTGCGCCGAATCTGCCAGCACCGCGATGCGGCCAGACCCGGAAGGCCATAGCGCGGAGCTCCCAGGATACCGGGTGCAAACGATCCCCTGTGTCGGCTGGGTGAGCGCTGTGATTCTGGAGCGGGTGCTGCAACGAGGCGCCGCCGGCGTTCTCGTCGTCGGTTGCGGCGAGGGCGACCCAGTCTGCAGGGAAGGAATGAAATGGTTTCAACAGCGCATGACCGGTCGGCGCGAGCCGAAATTCGATCCCGCTAAAGCAGACCCCTCCCGCGTCCGCTTCGTGCAATTCGATCGCACCCGGCGGGCGGAGTTGTTGGATGCGGCGCGCGAGTTTCAACGAGAATCGACGACCGATCCCGTGAACACTCCCCGCACTCCCCGTACTCCCCTCAGACAAGCCGCGGCCGCGATCGTGCTAGCCGCACTCTTGAGCGCCGTAACCTTCGTCGGCAGCAGCCTGCCATATCGCACCCCTCATTCCCCCGGGCCCGAGCTCGTGGTCTCCTTCAGCCACAGCGGCGCCCTCTTGGAAACACGCAAGCTGTCCACGGAAGAACTTGCAAAACGACTGCCCCACATGCGAGCCCAAGTCAATGTCACAAGGCAGAGAGTGCCGGTGCGCCTCCGTGTGCAAGTAGACGATAAAGTCGTTTTCGATCAATCATTCCAACCCAAAGGTCTCTCGAAGGATGGCCCCAGCATCGCGCTCGTTCGCCTGGCGATGACCGCGGGTCAGTACCCGGTGAGGGTGGAGATGGCGGACACCGCCGACGCGGACTTGTGGACGAAACAGTGGAGCGAGACCGTTCGCTTTGAAACCAATCGCATCCGGGTGGTCTTGTTTGATACGAAGGCCGGCTTTTCTCTGCACTGAACCCGGGTGGACATCGAACTGCCTAAAGCCGTCACCATGCGTCAGGGATCTAACAGAGACGTTAAGGAGCCAAGGCGCAAAGAGGGAATCATTTGTTTGAGATCGTCTCTGTTGAATCGAAACAATGACGGCTAAGAAGACACCCCTTTCGTGTGAGCGCGATCCTTGAAATTACGAAGGAGGAGTTGCACCGAGTTCCGTGTCCTGCTCGAGCCACGGATTCCGAAGCCGGCGTTCACGGCCTTGCAGAACCCGGCCTCAACGAAATTGTGGTCATTTTGGTGGGGACCCATTAAATTCAGCGGACATCCGTTACATCCTGATAGCAGCTTCACAACGAACTTCTCATGAAACCCCGATGTTTCCTTACGTCTCTGCCTTGGGCGACAGTGGTTATAGCACTAGCAGCCTGCGGCCTCGTCTCGGCGGCGGAAGCGCCGCCGCCTCGAAAAAGGTCCGATGTCGAATCCATCCTGAAACAGGCCCCCAAGCCTGCGCCAGGGTCGACCACAAGGCACCTGAACATCCTCTTGGTTGCCGGCCCCAAAGACCACGGCCCCGGCGAACACGATTATCCAGGCTGGCAGAAGCAATGGGCGCCACTGATGGCCAAGGCGGAGAATGTCAAGATCTCCACAGCCTTCCCCTGGCCGCAGCCCGAGCAATGGGGATCCGCGGATCTGGTGGTGTTCTACCTGAAAACCAAGTGGGACGCTGCGCAAGTCGCGGACATCAAAAAACTCCAGGACCGCGGCGGCGGCGTGGTGACGATTCATTGGGCCATCGGTTGTGATCAGGATTGGGACAAGCACTCCCAGCGATTCGGACTCTCCTACAAATCGGCGTCCTACCGGCATGGAGCGGTCGCGCTGAAGCTCCAGGACCCCACCCACCCGATCGCCCTCGGCCTGCCTCGCACCATGGCATTTGTTGACGAACCCTACTGGCCGTTTATTGGTGATCGTTCAAATGTTCATGTGCTGGCGACTTCCGACGAGAAGATCTACCGAGGCGACGACCGCCGCCAGAACCCGGGGGATGAGACTGTCCAGACCATCCCAGTTTTCTGGACCGCCGAACCCGCGGACAGCAAAGGCCGGGTCTTCGTGTCGATCTTTGGTCACTACACATGGACCTTCGACGATCCCTATTTCCGGCTGCTCTTGCTGCGCGGCATGGCCTGGGCCGCCCGCGACAACCCCTACCGCTTCGATCGCCTAGCGGTTGAGGGACTCACATTGCCTTGAGTCGGGTGAACTCAGGTTGCGGGATGGAAGTTTTATATCCAGCCCGAAATCCCTCGAGGAGCCCAGAAAAGCATCCTTGAACGGTGGGACAATCAGGATGAGCAAAAATCCCGAAGATGGTCCAATCACACGTCGCAAACCTTCGCAGCGTGGCGGAGGGCGAGACCTCGGTCCTGCCAGGTGGGGATGAATTCTTGAGCCACATACCCGCTGTAGCCGATCTCCAAGATAGCGCGCATGACCGCCGGGTAATTCACTTCCTGCGTGTCGTCGAGTTCCGCACGGCCTGGCACTCCCGCAGTATGAATGTGACCGATGAATTCGCGGTGCTGACGCAGTCGGCGGATCACGTCGCCATCCATGATGGCCACGTGGTAAATGTCGAAGAGCAATTTGAAATTCGGCGAACCCATTCGCTTGATCAACTCGACGCAAAAGTCCACATGGTCGCCGAAATAACCAGGATGCCCTTTCATCGCATGAGTGTTGTCCCGGCTGTTGAGATGTTCGAGGCAAAGCGTCACTTTCTTTTCCTCCGCGTAGCCAATGACGTGTTTCCAGGCGTCCAGGCAATTCTTCGCGCCCTGCTCATCCGAGATCCCATGCTCCCTCATGCCTGTGAAAGTGATGACCTTGGAACAACCAACCTGCACAGCCGCGTCAATGCCCTCACGCAGTGACTTGATGACGGCATCGTGATTTGCGGGGTTGAACGGTCCGTTGGCAAAGCCGTGGCTGCCGACGAGCGAGATCTGAAGCCCCAGCTCCTTGATCATCGGGTAATGCTCGCGCCCCACTCCCTCCATCGCGACGAGCCCTATGTCTTTGCACAGCCTCGCCAGCTCCGGGGTCGGCATCGGGTTGAAAGTCCAGCCCATGATGGACTGACGAATGCGCTGGTTGCGAATTTTGAAGTCCGGCTCCACGAACGAACGCGGCATCTGCCCCGCGGCCTCCTGGCTAGCCAGGGCGACCACAGCGCACGTCGCAGCGGCAGTTTGGAGCACCTGACGGCGGGATATTCCGCCTTCGATGGTAGATGGTTCGTTCATGATTTCACTGGCCAAGCTTTCTCCCATGACAATACCCACTATCGGTTCCGTTGTCCAAGGTTAGGAGCTGGAAAGAAACAAAGGCGGCAAGAGGGCGCAGGGATTTCGGACAAGGCCTAGGCGCGAATGAGGAGCCTATCCAAGGGGATCTGCAACGAATGAGCAACAACGGGCTTGGCCAAAAGACCTAGCTAGGTTGCCCCCTTCACCTATATTTATTTCCAACTCCTTAGTCATCGCCCTGTGGCACTTTTTCACAGGCGGCTCACAAGCGAACCTAGAGCCGCCGTCGACCACATCAATCCTCGCGACGACGGAAAGCCACCACGCCGCAGAGCATCAGAGAAAAAGCAATGGCCGCCAGGCTGAGATACAGAGTTCCTGCCGGCGGCTCGAAACGAAAGTCGATCGTGTGCTCCCCTGCCGGCACGTGAACACCACGGACAATGAAATTGCATTTCAAAACCTTCGCGGGGTGACCGTCCACAAAGACTTTCCAGTGAGGATCATAACGATCGTTCAACAAGAGCACGGAGGGCACTCCGGCAACGGCCTTCATCTGAACTCGCTTCGGCAGGTACTCGGTGAAGACGAGTTCGCTCTTGGAAGAAGAGGCATCGAGCGAGGCCGCCGGCGGTGTTGGCAAAGCTGGCACAGGCTCAGACACGACCACGGTTTGGTGGGGGTCAAATCCGGGGTCCGTCAGGCGGCGGAGCTGGGCTTCGGCCTCCGGAAGCACCTCCCAACGGGTGTAAAGTTTGGCACGAGGCAGCGCTCCCGTGAATTCAATGAGCGCGAATGCCCCGGCGGGGTTGAGGTCCGCAGTGGCTCGCGCATCGCCAGGGACCTGCACCAAGTTGAAGGGCGTGTGCAGTTTGAAACGGCGCTTCTCGGGGTCGAGTTGGTTGTTCAGCACATCGAGGAACGAGCCTGCCACACCGAAAATATACCGAGTGTTCGTCAGCTCCCAGTAGCGCGCCAACAGGCTGAGATCAGCGGGACGAAATGCGGCGAGAAACTGGCCCTTGTCCGACGCCATGCGCGGCTCCTGAGAAACATCCAGGGATTGGATGTTATAAAACTGGAACCGGTGCTGAAGCCACTCAAGAAAATAAAACTGCTGAAAAGACTGGAGCGCGTAGGCGGCTTGTTTGTCCGGGGGCAGGAACGGGAGCATTCCATGCACCCGGGCTTCATGGGGAGCTTTCCGAAAAACGTCCAGAACGGGATTGCTGGCGTAACGCTCCTGATAGTTGAAGTAGACCAACCAGGGCAGGTTCGCCCGTCCCAGGTCCACCGCCAGCAATACCACGACAAGACCGGAAACCAAAGCGATCCCTCTGCCACGAAAAAAGCCGCTGAAAATGAGCGCCATCAGGAGCAGCGACAGAATCAAGAAAACGACGGACATCAGGACGTCATGAACGCTGAATACCGCGACACTGTTGATGAACGTCTCCGGGTAGCCATCGGGAAAACACTTTTTAAGATGGGCTCTCAACTCTCTGCCCGAGGCAGTGTAAATCAAAAACCCGAATACGCTGACCCCCAAGAGCACCAGCATCGCTTGCGCCCATTTTCGATCAAACCCAACCAGTCCTGCCCACCAGGCTTTCAACGAACCGACCCAGGAGTTGGGCGCTGATTTGGAAGCGCCCGGCTCCAGATGAAGCCTCCACATGCCCTGCAGCCCATAGGCAAAAAGCAGGATCAAGCTCAACTGGAAAGGGTGCATGAACTTGATGGGATTGCGCACCGTGGAAAAATATGGGAGCGCGTAGAGGAACTGGTAAAAAGGGGCGTGTCGTCCGAAAGCGAGCAGAATGGAGATCAAGGCGGCGCCTCCCCAAAACAACACGTAGCGGCGTTCTTCCGGGCGGATGGCCCGGTCATTCTTTCGGAGTGCCTGCACTAAGCCCCAGGCAGCGACGAGAACGACGAATATTCCCGCATATTCACCCGATCCGGACAACCGATCCTTGTCGCTGCCTTCGGATTGTCCAACGCGCCCCCAATAGTTGGCGCCGCCATAGGCATCCTCGGGCTTGCCATACATGCCGGGCATGCCGTATCCGAAAACCCCCGGCAAAACCACGCGAAGGAGCTCTATTTTGGGCAGGCTCCAGCGGGTGGCTCCAGACCATTGTTGTTCCTTGGTTTGGTTATCCTGATTGGTTCCCTCGATGCCTTTGATCTGACTGCCAATCAATGTTTGCAAAGCGTGCGCCGCCAGCACAGCGGCAGCCACGGCGATGACAGCGACCCGGGCGAGTCCTATCAATACGCGTTTCAGCGGAGCGTCTTGGGATGCGGCGGGCTCCGAGTTTGGTTTCGAATAAGCGTGAAACAGCGCGAAAGCCGCGACGTACAAACTGAAAAAGGCTCCCAGATCAGCGCCGTCCATGACTCCCATGCCCACGAAACATCCAGCCAGGACCAGGTTGACGGCGGGATATCTCGGGTTTTTTGCGGCAATCGCAGCAAGAGCCAGAAGGGTCGTTCCGCGGAGCAGGGCCCAGGCCAACAGGCCCCACGCCGAGGAAGAAAACGCGGACATGTTCAAGGCGCAGGCGACACCGCCAGCGAGTTGCACCAGGGGGGCAAACCCGAGTGTCCTGAAAAGAACCATGGCGGAGAACCCCAGAAACGCGAGGGCGACGGGCACTCCAAATTTCGCGTAACCTATGGGCCCAAGAAAATAGAGCAAGCCGTAGGAAAGACTCGGCAGCGCGCTCCCTTCGCCCTTTCCGATCCAGTTCAACGACTGCCAGAAACCCGACAGGATCCCCGGCATCTTGCACGAAATGGAACTGGTCAATCCCAACGGAGCATCGTTGGAAAAAATCACCATGGGATCCGAGAAAGATTGGTAAAAAATCACTGCCAAAATGGCGGGCAGGAT
>CANLCA010000071.1 GCA_947487925.1 Verrucomicrobiales bacterium
AAATGCCGACAGCATCTTTGTCCTGGGGCGGGGCATCGGCCTCGATTTCGACCGGGCTTTCGTTGTCCTTTCCCAAGATGTATTGCACGGGATCGAGATAGTGTTGCCCCATGTCGCCGAGCCCTCCCCCATCGTAATCCCAATAGCCGCGGAACGTGCCGTGGACTCGATGCGGATGGTAGGGTTTGAACGGAGCGGGCCCAAGCCACATGTCGTAATCGAGCTCCGGCGGGATAGGTTGCGGTTTGAGATCGGTTCGACCCACCCAGTAAAACTTCCAGTCAAACCCGGTCTCCGCATTCAGGGTCACTTTCAAAGGCCACCCGAGCAAGCCATGCATGGCGACCTTGCGTATCGGTTTAACCGGGGTTCCAAATCCGTAGAAGCCATCCTTAAATCGAAACCAGGTGTTTAATCTGAAAATGCGCTTGTGCTTGGAAACCGCCGCCACGACGGCCTCCCCTTCGCCGATGGTTCGGGACAACGGTTTTTCGCACCAGATGTCTTTGCCCGCCTTCGCCGCTGCAATAGAGATGATCGCATGCCAATGAGGCGGAGTCGGAATGTGGATGATGTCGATGTCCTTGCGCGCGATCACCTCTCGATAGTCTTTGTAGCCCTTGACGTCCTTGCCGCCCGCTTTCATGGCGCTTTGCAGATGCTTCTGATCGAGGTCGCACACCGCCAGCAGCTTGCACTCCGTGTTGATGGAGGAAACATGGCCCATCCCCATGCCTCCCGTGCCGATGACCGCCCTGGTCAGAATTTCACTCGGTGGAGTGTGCCCCGGCCCTCCCAAGACGTGGCGCGGCACAATCGTCAGCGTGGCGAATGAAGCCACGGATGATTTGATAAAAGTTCGCCGGGTGAAAAGATGACGTTTGTTCATAGAGCTTTTCTGTGTCCGATTTGGGTCTGGAAAACCATGACTCCTCGGAGTGGTTTGCCGCAAGCCATTTTCACTGGCCCGCAGGCATGGGCTTTTGGGCTTGTCCTCCTCAGACCAGCTTGGTTACATCGGGTCGTGCAAGGAGTCCGATCCATGGTTCGTCTCTGGTGCCCCGTTGTCCTTTGGATGATGCTGATTTTCATCGGGTCGACGGATCTGCTTTCCAGTCGGCGGACGTCCCGGATCATTGGGCCGTTGCTACGATTTTTTGTTCCCACCGTTAGCGAGGAAACGATCCGCCTTGCACAAGCATGCGTGCGCAAGGCAGGGCATCTCACTGAATACGCTATCCTTGCGGCACTCGCCTGCCGCGCCTTTTCAAAGTCGGAATCCTTCGCGCCAGCAAAAGGGGTATCCAGCACGGTCGCTCTACGCCAAGCCTGGCTTCTCAGCACGCTCTACGCCGTATCCGATGAGATTCACCAGGCCTTTGTCATCTCGCGCCAGGGAAGCCCATGGGATGTGCTCCTGGACTCTTTCGGGGCTTTCATGGGTTTGTGCGTCGTGCGGTGGCGCGCACGTTTTGGCTCGGTGAAACAGGCGGCGAAATCAGGCAAGCGGACCTGTTGAACCGACGATACCCTGCCGGGAGAGGACGCCCCGTTGCAGTGTCCCTGGCGTTCTAGTGTCGGGATCAAGGAGGTGGCTATGATGAGGAGACCCATGTTGTGGGTGGCCTTTTGTTTCGGTTTGGGCTTGGTTCTTAGCAACCATTTCGGAGGGGATTGGGCCGTGGTGGTCGGTGCCGCGTTCTTCTCTCTGAGTCTGGCGTGCTTCATTGCGCGGTTGCGGGTGTTTCTGTTGTGTCTTTCCCTGGGCCTTCTCGGGTGGGCGGATTTCCTGGTTCAAACGGCCATTCTTTCACCGCGCGATTTGCGTGTTTTGCAAGGTCCCCAGCCTGGTCTTGTCAGGGTTCTTGGTGTTTTGATGGAGTCGCCCATACGAGCGTTGCCCAAGGCTTCCGACCCCCCTGGTAGTTCCGAGCGCGGACACGCCCGTTTCGAGGTTCGCTTGCTCTCGAAGGAGCGGTTGTGGATTCGTGCACAAGGCACGGTGATGGTGCATGGCACGGGTCGCTTCGTCGCGGACTCTCATGCGGGCGAATTAATGGAGCTCACAGGCGTTCTCTCACGACCCACCCAATCCCTTTTGCCGGAGCTGTTCGATTACCGGATGTGCCTTCAGCGGATGGGGGTGCATTACATCCTCACCCTGGAGTCGGACGCGGACTTCAAGATCTTTCGGGCTTTCGACTTGCCCGGGCTCGGACACACAAAGGATCGCGGCGGGTCCTGGGCAGACGCGTTCCAAGAATGGGCTCGCCGCACGCTCAGTCTTGGCTTGCCAGGAGAGGACGAGTCCCTGCGTCTGCAATGGGCTATGGCGCTCGGTTGGAAACCCGGTTTGAACAACGAGGTTTCAGAGCCTTTCATGCGTTCCGGAACGATGCATATTTTTGCGATCAGCGGGTTGCACATCGCCCTTGTGGCCGCCATCCTCGTAAATTTGCTGCGTGCCGCCCGCTGTTCCCAGTCGCTGTGCGGCGCGGCCGCGATTCCGAGCATCTGGCTCTACACCGCGGCCACCGGTTGGCAGGCTTCGGCGGTGCGCGCTGCCGTCATGATGACACTCGTCGCGGGAGGCTGGATCTTAAGAAGACCCGGGGACCTCTTGAACTCTCTCGGTGCGGCCGCGTTTCTGATCCTGGCTTTCGATCCTCAACAGCTGTTCATGCCCGGCTTTCAACTCTCCTTCATCGCGGTGTTCTACCTTGCGTGGACAGCCTCCAGCATCAGGAGGCGCACCGATCACTGGTTTGCCAGGGATCCCCTGCTGCCGGAGGACTGTGAAACGGCCCAACGCCGCGTCCTTCGCGCGAGCTTGCAAGCCTTGTGGGGCGCCATCCTGACATCCACGGTCGCATGGCTCGGCTCGGCCGCTTTGGTGGCGCATTATTTCCATTTGCTGACGCCTGTCAGCGTGCTGGCGAACCTGGTGGTCGTCCCTCTCAGCAGCCTCGCCCTCACGAGTGCCGTGGCGAGCTTGTTCACAGGTTGGTGGGCACCGGGGCTATCCGTGCTATTCAACCACAGCGGATGGTTCTGGATGGAGTGCATGGTGGGCCTGAGCCGCTGGTTTGCCGAACTCCCCATGGCTTTTCGTTATGTGCCTGATCCCTCCTGGGTGACCGTTGCCGCCACCCTCATCATCCTCTTTGCGGCTGGGGCGGAAAATTTGTGGCGTGGCAAACTGCTCCGATGGAGCCTAGCGGTATCGGGCTTGCTGGCGGCGACCTCGATAGGAGTGGAGATACTGCGGCAACCCACCCTCCGCCTCGATATCCTGCCGCTCAATGGAGGCGACGCCATTCTGGTGACAGGCACCGAGGCCGGAGGAAGTTTACTCATCGATTGCGGCAACGCCGCCGCTTGCGAGAGGACAGTGCTCCCCCTGCTTCGCGCCCGGGGCCTCAATCATTTGGACTCTCTGCTGCTCACACACGGGGATCAACGTCATGTTGGAGGAGTCGCGTGGCTTTTGTCACAAATCTCCGTTCGATCGGTCGTCACGAGCAACGCGAAATTCCGATCCAAAGGCTATAGGGAAATTCTTCAGCTCGTTGACAGCACATCCAGGCTCCATCGAACAGTCATGGAAGGAGATCTTGTGGGCCCCTTTCAAGTGTTGTACCCACCCGCTGGAAAGGCCGCGACGAAGGCGGACGATTTGTCGATCGTGCTGCGACTGGAAGCCCCTTCCGTCGGGATTCTGTTGTGCTCCGACCTGGGAGAAGCGGGGCAGAGGGACTTGGCGCGATCTGAAATGATGGCACCCGCAGCCGTCATGGTTTCCGGGATGCCCGCGGGAGGTGAACCTGTCGGCCGCGAGCTCATCGATCGGGTGCGGCCGCGTTTGATTCTCCTCACGACCGCGGCATTTCCAAGCGGCGAACGACCCTCGAGCAAGCTCAGATCCAGGCTGGAAGAAAGCGGCGTTGATGTGCTCTACGCCCACGGCGAAGGCGGATTTCAGATACTGAACGCGGGACGCAGCCTGGCGGTTAGTTCACGGGCGGGGGCGAGAATCGTTTTATCTCGGGAATAATCCCGGAGCCGCTCCGCCCATGCGCCCCATCATCTTCTGCAGTTTCCCCATTTTCTTCATCATCTGCTGCATTTGACTGAACCGGTTCATCAGGTTGTTGAGTTCGGAGACTTTGACCCCGCTCCCGCTGGCGATGCGCAGCCGGCGGCGCGCGTTGAGAATCTGAGGATGCCTCCTCTCCTTTGGGGTCATGGCGCAGATCATGGCCTCCATGCGCTTGAACTCCTTCTCGCTCTTGTTGATGTCCACTCCTTTCAGCATGTTTGAGCCCCCAGGCAGCATGCCGACAATAGATTCCAGTGAGCCCAGCTTTTTCATCGCGCGCAGCTGCTCCAGGAAGTCCTCGAGTGTGAACTGGCCCTTGCGCATCTTCTCTTCGATGCGTTGAGCTTCGTCCATGTCCACGTTTTCAGCCGCTTTCTCTACCAGGCTCACCACATCCCCCATCCCCAGGATGCGCGTCGCCATCCGCTCTGGATGAAACGGCTCGAAATCCTCCAGCTTCTCGCCTACGCCCATGAACTTGATGGGTTTGCCGGTGACGGACTTCAGACTGAGAGCCGCGCCGCCGCGGGCGTCGCCGTCGAGCTTGGTGAGGATCGCTCCCGTGATGCTGAGGGCCTGGTCAAAATGAGAGGCCACATTCACCGCTTCCTGGCCGGTGGCGGCATCCAGCACAAGCAGGACTTCTTGGGGTTTTATCAACTCCTTCAACCGGACCAGCTCCTGAACCAGCGGCTCATCGATTTGAAGTCGTCCCGCCGTGTCGAAGATCAGAGTGTTTCGCTGGTGGACCTGGGCGTAATCCAGCGCTTCACGAGCGATTTTGAGCACGTCCGTTTCTCCCCGTCTCAGAAAAACCGGAAGGTTCAGCTTTTGGCCCAGGGTCTCCAGCTGATCCATCGCGGCCGGACGATACACGTCGACCGCGACCAGCAGGGGGCTTCGCCCCTGTTTTTCCAGAAGCCTAGCCAGGTCGCCGCTCGAAGTAGTTTTGCCGGAGCCGTGCAGCCCGACCATCAGGATGTTGGCTGGGTTGCCGCTCAGTTCCAACCCTTTGCTCTCGGATCCAAGCAAGACCACGAGTTCGTCGTGAATGATCTTGATGACCTGTTGCCCCGGATGGATGCTCTGGATGACCTGCTGCCCGATCGCCTTGTCCCTGACCTTGTCGATGAAATCCCTGGCGACTTTAAAATTCACGTCCGCATCCAGAAGCGCCAGCCGCACCTCGCGCAACGAGTCGCTGACATTCGATTCGGAGATTTTTCCGAGCCCACGGAGATTGCGGAATACGTTCTGTAGCTTGTTGCTCAGGGATTCAAACATGGCGTGCAAGCTACGTGAATCGTTTGACGATATCAACTGCTTATGGGGGGCTTGCCAGAGCTCCCGTGCGCAAGCACACTCCACCCAACAACCGCCGCACAAAAATGGACGCTTCCACCCTCCGCAGAACCGCATTGATTCCCCAAAACCCACCCCGCCACAGCACATTCCGGGTTCGAGCCCAGGCGTTGCTCGCGATACTCCTGATCGCATGCCTTCAAACTCAGACAGGCCACGCCGCGGACACCGATCCGGCCCTCGTCTCCCAGCCCACATGGGGAACCATCACGTCGGCGACCAATGGGACCGGGGTCGTTTTGCTTGAAGTCCGCTCCTGGCCGGCGGACGGCAAACTCGCCCTCCCCACGCCATTTCCGCATATCACCTCCGCGCGCCTGAACAAAGACCAGGCAGCGCGTCCGCTGAATTGGGTCTTCAATGCCGACGCGACGGCATTGCATATCGAATTGCCGATCGATGCCCCCGATAAGGGGCCCGTCACGGTGCGGCTCGAGATCGCCGAAAACACCACTCAATTTGCCGATGGCCGCATCACGTTCTCAGCCCTGGACTCCAAAGTCAGCGGCGCTCAGGCGAAGTTGGAGACTCACCCCGGAAACCATCGGATCGGTTTTTGGAGCGACGCGATGGACTCTGTGAGTTGGCAGTACAAACCGACCCGATGGGGCATGTACGATGTCGATCTCACGTTCTCCGCCGACGGCGGCGGCGGCACGGAACTGGCCTTTGAAGTTGCGGGCAAGACCCTCAAGACCACGCGGCCATCTACGGGCAGCTGGTATCGCTACACCACGCTGGGTGTCGGGCGTGTCTATCTCGAAAAATCGGAACTGTTCACCTTGCGTGCGGCCTGTCTGGCGTTGAAAGGGGCGGCTGTGATGAATCTCAAAGCCGTCACTCTTCGGCCCGCTCCAGAAGGGGATTCCATCGTCCAGTCCGGGGACCGCTCCGTGACGCTGCTTGCGCGCGACGCACGCACCCACAGCGTCTTAATGCGATACGAACCCGCCGCCATCAAGAATTGCCTGGGTTACTGGGCCAACGTCAAAGACTGGGCGGATTGGGATTTTCAAGTGACGCACGCGGGCACGTTCGAACTGGAGGTTTGGCAGGGCTGTGGGAAAGGACAGGGAGGGAGTGATGTCGCCATTGAAATCGGGGGGCAACGTGTCGATTTCACGGTGGAGGAAACCGGGCATTTTCAGAGCTTTCTACCGCGCTCGCTGGGCAGGATATTCCTGCCCTTTCCCGGAGCCTATTCTCTGGCCGTCAAACCGCAACGGAAACAGGCTGGCGCCGTCATGGACATTCGCCAGATTCGGCTCATCCCAGTCGCTGCGTCCGCAGCACCCAAGCCCGGGTTGGCTGGCGCCTTGATCGCGGCGCGGCGCGTGGTGTTTCTGGGTGACAGCATCACTTATGCGGGGGAATGGGTGGAATTTGTGGAAGCCTATCTACGGCTCCAGTATCCCTTAGCGACACTCGATTTCGTGGGCCTCGGACTTCCCAGCGAAACCCTGTCCGGCCTCTCCGAGCCAGGGCATGCGGGCGGCTCGTTCCCACGTCCGAACGTGCACGAAAGGTTAGGCCGAATTCTTGAAAAAGCACGACCTGATATCGTGGTCGCTTGCTACGGAATGAACGACGGAATCTACCACCCCTTTTCAGAAGATCGATTTCAGAAGTTCAAGGACGGCGTGATCCGTTTGCGCGAGCGGGCTGCCGCTGCCGGCGCCCAAGTGATCCACGTCACGCCACCCACGTTCGATGCCGTGCCCATCAAAGCCCGGACCTTGCCTGCTGGCCTTCCTGAATATCGGTCCCCGTACGAAGGATACAATGAAGTGCTCGATCGCTATTCGGATTGGCTTGTCGCACAGAGCGCTCTGGGCTGGGACGTCGTCGATGCCCACGGCCCCATGAACCGGTTCCTTGCCGATCGAAGACGCGATAATCCAAACTTCCAACTCGCCGGCGATGGTGTCCACGCCAACACGCAGGGGCATTGGATCATCGCCAGGGAATTTCTCAAAGCCCTCGGCGCCTCTCCCGAGATTGTCTCCTCGGATTCCCCCGAAGGGCTGGTGAAGTCATTTGCTCGAGCGGATGAAGTGTTGAAGCTGGTTCAGCAGCGTCAACGCAGTCTCAAGGATTCCTGGCTCACGGCCATCGCGCACACGCGCCCGGGCATGTCGAAGGGAAAGCCCCTGTCGGAGGCCCTGCGCGAAGCAGCCCTTCTGGCCACGCAAATCCAGAGTCGGGTCGATCTCCAGTTCCCGGGCAGACGCTCACGATGGTTCGGGTTTGAACGGTTCGATTTCCAGGTGGGTGGCAAACCCGTTCTCGTGGTTGCTCCGAAGCAGGCGGCCCCAGGCCGCCCCTGGGTGTGGCATGGTGAATTCTTTGGCCATAAACCAAATCCTGACCTGGCCTTGCTTGGCAGAGGTTTTCACGTGGTTTACCTCAGCGTGCCCGACATGCTTGGAAGTCCAGAGGCAGTGCAGTCATGGAATAACTTGTTTCGCGAACTGACCCAGGTCTACGGCTTCTCGAAAAAACCTGCGTTGGTCGGGTTGAGCCGGGGAGGCCTCTATGTCTACAACTGGGCAGCTGCTAATCCGAACAACGTCGCCTGTATCTACGGCGATGCGCCGGTCTGCGACTTCAAGAGCTGGCCGGGTGGGTTCGGTAAAGGCGCGCGCAGCGAACGTGATTGGAAACTGGTCTTGGAACGATACGGATTCAAGGACGACTCCGACGCGAAGAGTTACGGGAAAAATCCGGTCGATAATCTCCAACCCCTCATCGCGGCCAAAGTCCCCCTGCTCCACGTCTATGGCGACGCCGATGAGGTCGTGCCTTGGCAGGAAAACACGGGACTCCTCGCCAAACGCTACAAGGAGCTCGGTGGTTCCATCACACTCATCGCGAAGCCGGGGGTGAAACATCATCCCCATGGCCTCGATGATTCCACACCCATCGTGAAGTTCATCTGGGAAAACACCGCTAACCCCGAAGCGAAACAGCGGTTGTCCCAGCACGGGGGAGGGCCTTTGGACGCTTTCAACCGTCCGCTCCTGCGCAAACAAGGATCCATTGATGTCGACTTAGTAGAGACCACACCCATCGTGCTGGGCGGCAAACTATGGCGCTTCGAATGGGTGCGACACGGCGCGGGGCAGCCCTACTACGGAAACACGCGTGGGACCAATTATTTCCGATTCCGTGATCCAGCCTCGGGCGATGTCACAGAGCCGTTTGCGGACGGACACGAGTTCGGCAGCGCCTTTGTTCAGGGCGACACGGTTTATGTGACGGGCACCCTTGGGCGCGGCCAAGTCAACGTCTTCGCCTCCCGCGACCTGAAAGCCTGGGAGACGTGGACAGCGATCCCAGCGGGTCGCTTCGGCATTTTTAACACGTCGATTTGCAAGGCCGAGAACGACTTCGTGCTGATGTTCGAAATCGACAAGCCAGCCGAGGAGGCCGGCAAGGCGTTCACCGCGCGATTCACTCGATCGAAGGACCTTCGGACATGGACCCTGACCGATCCCGAGTGCCAGTACTCGAAGGATCGTTACACGGCCCCGCACTGCCTTCGCTGGCTGGACGGGTGGTTCTATGATTTCTATCTCGAGAACCACAACGGATATGAAATGCGCGTGGTCCGTTCCAGGGATCTCATTCAATGGCAGCCCAGCCCGCTAAATCCAGTCCTGGCCGCCAGTCAGGAAGACAAACTCATCGCGAACCCCAAACTCAACGACGCGCAACGCTCGCGCATCGCCAACGCGGTCAACTTGAACAATTCAGACATCGATTTCTGTGAGTTCCAGGGCCGGATGATCATCCACTATTCCTGGGGAAATCAGCAGGGGATTGAACACATTGCGGAAGCACATTATGACGGGAATGAGGCACAGTTTCTCAGAGGATGGTATCCCGACCCCGAGAGATAATCCTCACCCAGACCAAGCAGAGTACTGCAAATCTCCGAAAACGATCAGAACCCGTTTTCAAATTCAATGGGCCCGCACTCCTCGGTTTCTTATCAGCGAGGCGCCGGTTCAAACAGCTAGCCTAACTTCCGAGACATTTTACAAAAACTCCAGCAAAAGTGACATTTCAGTCAAAAATGTAGCAAGTAATAACTGAACATATATCACAATATGTCTTGCTTTTCATGCATACATAGCTACTA